>DAIEIZ010000081.1 GCA_027351145.1 Candidatus Moraniibacteriota bacterium
TCGAAATCAAGAGATTGGCTTGCGAATTATGGGTGACAGTGGATTGAATCATTTGTTCCGCTTGCAAAACCAGTTCGGTAAATTGATCAATGAGCAAGAGATATTTGTCCAAATTCGTTTTAAAAGGTTCAGCGAGTTGCAAAGATCCCAGCCAAGCTCTGCCACCTTTGCCAAACAGATTGGTGAAATTATGCTTCAAGGCGTGTTTAAACAGAATGGCATGAATTTTGTTTTTCACCTGAGTGCGCAGATTCAAAAGCGAAGCACGAAAACGACATTGTTCTTTCCAACCGCGCACATCCACCGAAGAAAAGTAGGCTTCCGGTAGCATGTTGGTTCGCAGTAAATCGGCCAAGACTCCCGCATCGATTTTATCCGTTTTGATCCGCGCTGAAGCAATTGCTTTCACTCGCATCGGATGGGCCAGATGCACATCCACTCCCAGGGTTTCAATCAAATCGGCATAGTAGTACCACTGCGAGACCGGCTCCATCACCAGTGCTAAATCAAAGGATGTTTCCTTAACCGTACCAATAAATTTTTTCACCGCATTTTTATCCGTAAGGATTTTTTGCGAAAGTATTTCCTGCCCCGCTGCGTTTTTCACACACAGCGTAGAAGTATTTTTGTGAAGATCCATGCCGATAAAAAGTTTATCAGCAGTTTTAATTCGAGTTAATGTTTCTTGCATAATGTTAAGCTTTAATAATTAACGTTTTTGCTTTTAGCTTAGCACAAGAAGTGTTTAACTCTTTTATATCATTATGGATAATAAAAGTGACGCGATTGAGCAGTTTGTTTCTCAGCTGGTCGCGGAGAAAAAATTTGAGAATCTTTTGCCGGAAGTTTTAAATCAAATTCACGAAGATCTTTATTCGCGAGTGGAGGACAGAATCAATGCTGTGATTTTGAATAATTTGCCTCAAGAAAACGCGGATGAATTTGACGCGCTACTGGACGCCGGTGACCCCGAAGCTATTTCAACATATTGCCACGAAAAGATTGAAAACATGGACCAACTGATTGCTGGAGAACTTTTAGCTTTTCGCAATACCTATTTAGGTGCTGGGGAATAATTAAATTAGTTTTGAAATGAAAACATATGCCCTACAATGAAAACATGCCGGTTTCTTATGGACATGAGAGTGCTCCGAAAAAAAAGAAAATTGTAATCCTGGACACATCTGACGCGTTGGAGCGGGAAGCGTTCACGGCAGCGGAGGCAAAGATGACGGAGAATAAGGAAAGTCTGCGCGGGCTCAAGGGTATCTTTAAAAAAATTTGGAAACACAATCTGTTTCATGAATATTATCGACAAAAAGAAGTATTTATCGCCAGAAAGAAAATCGAAGAAAGTGGCAATGTGTATGTAAATGAAAACTTGGGAAAAGAGGCGCATGACTCGGCGATGGGATCGGTGATGGAACGCTTTACGAGTGAATATGAAGAGGAGATGATTCATACTGGAGAGGAGAAGAAAACGATCAGTAGTGATTCGCAAGAAGGCGGGGAGTTGAAGGTGCGTGTTCAGGAATTGATTCAAGATTATGCCAAGGGGAACTTATCTGAGGAGCAATTTGTTTTGGAAAAGAATGCAATTTTTGGTCAAGAGCTTGAAGGGATAAGGGGTGATACCGGAGAGGCAATTGTTCAGAAAGGAAAAATGTATGCGGATAATCTTTTGGAAGTTGCCAAGCAAATTCGTCAATCAGTCGAATACGGAGCGAAACTTGAAGAACTTGACACCGAATTCGATGTTATTGTTGGTCGGGCGCGCTTGGGAGAACGAACCGAGGCACAGTTTAATCGGGTTGATCGTTGGATTGAGAAGATTCAGAAAATAAAATTTATTGGGAGTATTGCTAATGAGGCAACGGTTGCTGCGGCTGTTTCAGCTGTGTATGCACTCGGCACAAAGGTGGCATTGGGTGGTGCTCGCGCTACTTCAAAAATATTAGGGCCGCTTGGTTTTGGACTGAGCGCCGGTATCGGTGGCGCGGTAGCTGGGGCAAGGGAAAACAAGCGATTGAAAGAAGAAAGAGCTCAGCATGCCCGAGAGCGGGCGCGAGGAAAAACGTTTGAAAAAGGCGCGGAAAGACGGGCGGAAATGGAACAGTTTCAATATGAAACCAAAAGCGCATCCGGATTGGCGCATGATCTCGAAACGAGCCTGGAAAGACTGAAAGCTGACCCGCAAAAAACAAGCCTTGATTTGCTATTTGCCAAGCTCAATGAAGTGGAAGGGCGGATCACTTTTTCTGATCGTTCTAATGTTGATTTGATTCATTATAGTGATGTGAAATCAATCGAAAAAGAAAGGACACAATTGGACGTTTTGAGAGCGGAGGCGAAAGTCCATTTGAGAAAACTTTTGGCAGAAAAAAAAGCCGGAAAAGTTGAAATTAATTTGCCTTTTGAAGATGAGGCTGGGTTCATGGATTATCTATTTCTAGCGAGAGAAATTCAATTTGAGGATGGATTTTCAAAAGAAAGAGAGCGAAAAGACAGGGCTTTTAACAAGATGAAGCGAGTGAAGGTTGCGAAAGCGACTGCGAAAGGATTTGCTATCGGGCTTGGGGTTGGGATGGCGGCGCAAGAAGTGGCGACGATTTGGAATGGCACTGAAGGAATTTTCACGCCCAGTTCCGCTCATGCTGCGGATTTGTCTTCCGGTTTTTCTGAACCAACACCAGTGCCACGCTACACATCCTTGGAGTATGTGCGGCGAATGTTTGCAGGTGAGTTGCATCAAAATTACGGCGGGCCATATGCGGAAACGATTGTCGGTCAAAATCATTTCAGTTTGCCAAAAGGGTTTGTCTTGCAGCAAGGTCCGGCAGGGCTAAATTTGATGCGCGGACATGATGTCATGCTTTCGGGACTGAAATTGAAACCGGATGGAACGTTGACTGATGCGAGTCTGCGCATTTTGCATGATCAGGGAATCACGGCTGATGCGGTTTCATTGGGCGTTCCCGGCAAAGAGATAATAGACTTGCGAACAATTGGTAATTCGAATTACAAGTTGCCGCAAGGCTTTAGTTTCGTGAAAAATCCTAGTGGAACATATGATTTGCTTGGACCCAAAGGACCGGGCGGAAATGTTTCCGTTGAGAATTTAAAGCTCAATCCGGATGGCTCGCTCTCACAAGAAGCGAAAGACGCTTTGACGCAAAGAGGGGTGAGTTGGGGTAATGTCACGGAACATATTTCTGACGCGAAGCATCAGGAATATATTTTTGATCCAAAGGAATATGTTGCAAAACATTCGGACAGATTTCACAGAATCAGCCGTCTTTGGTATGACAATGATACTCCAAAACCAAAATTTGATCACAATGAGTTGAGATTGCGTTGGGGTGGACCGCGAGGCATGGGGGTGGAGAATGGAAAATTTGTGATGGATATTTCGCATATGACAAAAGACGGATCTTTTCATAACGGTCTTTCTGTTGACGCGCAAAAATTGATGGCTGAGGGAAAATTGAAAATGCTGTTTTCGCTGACACGTGGCACGCAAAATAATGTGATTGAAGTGCCAATTGACGCACACGGACACATTAGTATCGATCCAAATAGCGAGAATGGCAAGTTACTCTTTGGCATGGATGCTAAGGGGCACGCGATTTTCAAAGGTAAATTCGCGGAAGTGGCACATTCTTTGGGAATGAAAAATGGCGCGGAGCAAGTAGGCATTTTGGCTACGCACACGGGAGATGGTCTTGGGCCGATCAAAGATGTTATTGATATCCCAGCTGTGGACAAAACAAGCACCTTTCTCAAGGTGGCTGAACATTCCACAAAATTCATGATTCCATCCGACTATGAAGTCGATTGGCCATTTGTCATTCCGATGGCGGGGAGGAGGCCGTTAGAGCCAATTATCCATGGCCCTTCGCCAGATCAGCTCATTCATGTCTCTGGATATAGTGAAAGGTTGAAGAGACATTATACCGAAATCCTTGCTTATCGTAATTCAAAAGAAATGGTTGAAAAAATGCTTGTCCAGGCCAAGAGAGACAAGCAACTTAGCACTAAATATAAAGTGTTGTTGGATAGATTTGAAGAATTGAAAAATTTTAGTAGTTTATCTGATGACAGAAAAGAATATTATCAAAAAGAATTAGATAAGGCTAATAAGCGATTGCACGCAGACAATAGGGTGGAGTATTTTAATATAAATAGCCATGTTGAAAGAGAAATTCAGCGAATTTATCAACAAATAGAAAATATTTTTATTGAGGAGTCTCAAGTTGGCGAAAAACCATATTCTCCAGAATTTTATGAAAACTCGCCATTGATTAGGGGAATAGAAAGAGCCGAAGAGATTGTTTTGATTTTAGATTATCCCTTGGGTGACGCTATTTTGACGGTTCCAATTCTGCATGTCTTAAAAAAATATTTTGAACAAAATGGTTTTAATAAAAAAATTAAAGTCATGACTGCTCAAGTAGGATTATTTAAATCACTAGAGAATCAGTTTGAAGGCTTAGTGGAACTGATTAGTTTGGATGATGCCTCGAATTTTTTTAATAAGCAAGGCATGAAAGAGCGGTTTATTATTAATGCTCACAAGGGGTTTGAAGAATATGGAGTATTTGGACTAAGCAGCAAGGAGGCTGCAGATCCTTCTCGCGTAATGTCAGTTGATTGGGCAAGTTGGATGAGAGAGGAGGTGCCGCGATCTCCCAAGACAGGGTTGAAGAAATTTGAAATGATGCCGCAACGAATTATGAGAAACTTCGAAGTCATTTTAGGACAACGCATTTTTGATGATATTAGAAAAGTGGATAAATTTATTGAACCTTCAGCTAATTTCGAAATAGAAAAAGAAGCTTTAAAGAAAAGGTATGGTGTTAAAAATGATGAACAGGTGGTGGTCATGTCTGCAGGATCATCGGTTACCCCCAAAGAGTATACGCCAGAAAATTGGGAGAAAGTTATTAGCGGACTTAGTTCAAAGTTTCCAAAGATGCACATTATATTTTTGGACGATCCTTCTCCGGAAAAAAGGCAGAAATATGGAGCCTTGACCGATAATCTGAAGCAAAGCGGAATAAATGTTACTAGAGCAAGTGAAGGATTGGGCGCAATGAATGCATTGATGGGCATGGCTGATTTAGTTATAACTCCAGACACGGGGCTAGGACACTATGCGTCTTCTATGGGAATCCCAAATATTACTTTTAGTTTGAGTGATCCGGTTCAATGGTCAACGCCGAAAACAAAAAGAATCAGTCATGACGTAGCAAAGGTTGTTTATGCTCAAGGAAAGGGTTCTTACAGTCGAGCATGGGGAAATCCAGATGAATATTATGTAGAGGATGATGGTAGGAGAGTTGGAGCATCAGACATTGATCCTCAGAGAATTATTAGAAGAGCTGAGAAAATTCTAAATCAGGACAGACAGAGTTAATTCTAATGGGTTGGTTTGCGTCCAGAAGGCTCCATTAACTGTGGTCACTTGGGGCTTTTGTTTCTTTATAGTGCAGACCTAAGTAATTAATCGGTTGGTTATACTATGAGGATATGCAATCAACATGGAAATAAATAATAAACTTATCGGTGTGGTAACTTTTTTCTTGGCAATGAATTTGTTGACTTTTTTTGTGATGCTTTCGGATAAGCTTAAATCGCGAAAAAATAACGCGGAAAGAATTTCAGAAGGGACACTCTTTTTTTTGGCAACGACTTTTGGCAGTTTGGGCATGTATGCCGGGATGTTTGCTTTTCGGCATAAAACCCAAATTTGTTTAGCCTTCTCTTTATTTACCAGAGGCTTTCTATATCAATGAAGATAGGCGCGCGGAACAACTTTCCGACAAACGCATAAGTCTGGTACTTGTTGTAAATAAAATAGCTTCCCTTTTTTTAATTTATAGCATTCGCAAAATCAAAAACAAAATGGGTAGGAAGAAAATTTTTGGACTGGTATTTTTCTTGCTAGCGCTGTCAGCCGTTTTTGGATTTTCTCGATTTGCAAAAACCGAAAAACAGGATATCTCTGTGCAAAAAAGTCAGGGGAGTGTTGAAAATGTTCAGGGACAGCCAGTGGTAGTTACTCAAGTCGCTCCACTTGCCAGTGACATTGTTGAACCGGAGAAGGTAATTTCTTCCGCGGTTCCGATTTTTATGTATCACTATATCCGAGCATATTCCAATCCGGCCGATCCAATTGGCGAAAATTTGTCTGTGTCTCCGCAGAAATTTGAGGAGCAGCTATCATGGCTCAAAAGAAATAATTACGCAACGGTTTTCTCTGGATATTTTAAAAATCCCAAAGCGGTAGCGGCAAAACCGATTATTCTGACGTTTGATGACGGCTATCAAGATGCCTATGACAGTGCGTTTTCGCTATTGCAAAAATATCAAATGACAGGCATGTTCTACTTGATTGTGAACAAAATTGGTACGCCGGGTTATTTGACTTGGGAGGAAATTTTGGAGATGCAAAAAGCGGGGATGATGTTTGGTTCGCACACGCTCACGCATTCGGATTTGCGAAATTTGTCTCCAGTGAATTTGGAAAAAGAAATCAAAGAAAGTCGAGAGATCTTGACTCAAAAACTGGGTCAAGAAGTGACGGACTTTTGTTATCCTTCGGGAAAATATAGCGACACAGTTTTGGCGGAAGTGAAAAAGGATAAATATCAAACAGCAGTGACGACTAATTCGGGAATCTCCAGTTTGAAAGATGACCCATTCTTGCTGAAAAGACTGAGGATTGTGGAAAAAACTAATGTTGAAGCTATTTTGGGTAAATAGTTTTGTTTGTTTGACTAAGATTGTGTTATGTATTATGGTTTAATATTAGTTTTTTAACAATTCTTCAAAATAATATTGAATCGTGGGCAATAATGCCAAGTATTTCAGTGAAAACAATAAATATTAAAGGAGGCTATATGTGTCATGGATGTATTTTGGTATTTATGTTGACTGTCAGTTTTGTGGCCTATGTCGTTGTCATTTTTTTCTTCAATAAGGAGGAAGATGCGATTCGGCCAAACTATTTTTCATTGAAAACGATAATGGTATTTGTTTTAAACTATTTTGTTTTCATTCTGGTGTTGACAGCCTTAGCGGTGACCTGCATAATCGTCGCGACTGTCAGTCCAAGAACAATGTGTAAAGGGTTTGGGTTTAGGGTCACGTCTAATGAAAAAAAACGAAATATTCATATAAGAGGCGGATAGTGTGGCGCGAGTCAGAAAAAAGGTTCTTGGGATAATTCCAGAGAACCTTTTTTGTTGTGAAAAAAAGTGCTTTCAAATCGTCCTTAACCCTTGACAAATTACATGGTTGTGCTATATTGTCCGGTTATCAATTTTGTGTACTGGGGAAATAAATGGCTAAGATAAGGGAAATATTTTTATGCATAAAATGAAAAAGAGCAACCTTGTGATTCTTGCGGCAATTTTTGGTTGTTTGCTTTTTGGTAAAAACGCCCTGGCTGCAAGCTATTATGTTGATTATTCCGCTGGCGACGACTCGGCTCTTGGAACAGACTTGGCCCATCCATGGAAAACAATCAACAAAATTAATGCTTCTAGCTTTCAACCCGGAGACAATATTCTTTTTAAAAAAGGCAGTGTTTGGACTGGGGAAACACTCAATATTCCTTCATCGGGAACAGTGGGAAATCTGATCAGTTTCGGCGCATATGGAACTGGAAATAATCCTATTATCGATGGTGGAGGAATGGCGGGTTTTGGAATTATGGCGGATGGAAAAAATTATCTAAACATTTCTTCTTTTACGCTCAGAAATTTTACTTCTGCCAATGCCTATTGCATTCAACTTTCCAACAGCGCACAGCATGTGAATATTTCTAATGTGACTTTGACGAATAGTTATGGCGGAGTTAGTCTTTGGAATGGTCCGCATGATGTTTCGATAAATGGAATTGATATTTCAGGAATGACTTATTCTGGAATCCTTTGGTATAACACTGGATCAAATGACATCTATAATATTGACATTGAAAATTTTCAGGTGCATGACTTCACCCCACAGTATAGCTATTTTAATGGAATTAGTTTTTATTGGGGCGTGGGCAGTGCGACGGGAAAGCCTTATAATATTACAATTAAAAATGGTTCGATTTATAATCTGAAAGGCAGCGGTCAGATAAATGCAGGACTGCTTTTAACCTCTGAGGATTATCAAATAACGGGACATAGCGTAACAGTGGACAATATTGATATCTATGAGGTGGATGGTGGTGGAATTTCTTTTGGAAACATTGACGACACGGGGAGTACAAATAGCGTAATTAAGAATTCCCGCGTGCATAATAATTCATACAAGGCGCCAATCGGGGGCATCTGGATTGCTGGTTGCGTTGGTTTGGTGGTGGAAGATAATACGATTCATAATAATCATACAAACACGCATTGGGAGGGGGATGGATTGTATTTTGACTGGGGTGGCGGAACTGGTTCGACTGTGTCGCACAACTGCATTGCGCGAAGAAATGTTATTTATGGACAAACTGATATTAAGACTTTTTCACCCCTAGGGAGTGAATATGGTGCAAATTCTGCGGGAATTGCTTTTACTCAGGGTGTGCATGATATTGATGTTTATCAGAATATTATTTATGGAAATACGGAAGGCATTAGCGCTTATTACGACAAGAGCCCGAGTCAAAGCAATCCTCCCGGTCTTGATTCCCCGCATAATTTGAATATTTACAATAATGTTATTGTGGATAATATGACAGGTGTTGCCAAAGCCGGAAGTGGAAAAAATGTTAAATTGAGAAATAATATCGTGGCTTTTAACAGTTCTTATGGAATTGTTGATACAATCCTTTGGGATAACACTAGCGTTCCATTGAACAGTGATTATAACGATGTGCATAGTAACGGAACTAATTTCGTTAATAATACTGAAGGAGCTCACACGATTTCCGGTGACCCATCATTCAAAAATAGAGGCGGCCATGATTATCACTTAAATGGAAATTCTCCCTGCATAAACGCCGGAGAATCAACTGGTCTTTTCACGACTGATTTTAACGGAAAATCAATTGTTGGCCAGGTTGATATGGGGGCGTTTGAATATCAAGGTACGCTAAGTTCGGAAAAAGCGATCACGTCTTTTGTGATTCCCAATCAAGTCGGATCGACGACAATTAACGAAAGCGCGCATAGTATTTCTTTGACTATGCCATATGGAACTGCTCGGACAGCGTTGGTGGCTAGTTTTACGACAACCGGTTCATCGGTTTCTGTTAATGGAACAAATCAAGTGAGTGGTGCTACTCCGAATGATTTTACTGATCCATTGACCTATGTGGTGACAGCGACCGATGCCTCGACGCAAAATTATGTTGTGACTGTGACAATTGCTCCTGCGCCTTCATCAGCCAAAGCGATTACTGCTTTTACGATTCCCAATCAAGTTGGTGCAACTTCAATAAGCGAAAGCGCGCATACTGTTTCTCTTACTACGCCATATGGCACTAACCTGACTGCACTTATTCCTGCAATTACAATCACTGGAACAGCGGTGAGTCCAGCGAGCGGAGTGGCGCAAAACTTTACCAATCCAGTTACTTACACAGTGACTGCTGCCGATGCCTCAACGCAAGCCTATATTGTTACAGTGAGCGTGGCTAGCGCGCCTTCCCCGACGAGCAAGGATATTACCAGTTTTTCTTTTGACGGGCTCAATCCGTCGGTGCATGGTACGATTGACAATAGCGCGCAGACGGTGGCAATTATAGTTCCCTTTGGTACTAATGTGACTGCGCTTGTCCCGACTATTATACACAATGGTGCATCAATCAGTCCTGCTTCAGGAGTGGCAAAGGATTTCACATTACCGGTTACCTACACAGTGACAGCTCAAGATAATTCAACAAAAGCTTATGTTGTGGCAGTGACTGTCGCGACTGCGCCCGCTCCAAATCCAACACCCGCTCCTGATACTCATGATTATTTTGATAATTTGAAACTAGTCTTTGATGGTAAAGATGTTAAGGACAAAAAAACATCCAAAGAAAGTGTAACTTTGAGTTTCAAAAATACTTCAGGGATAAAATATTTCAAAGAATCCCATTTTTCCCATTTTGAAAAAGCGGATTGGGATAAGATGGAGAAAGACATCGAGCTTAAGATTAATCAAGGGGAGCGTGGTGTGCAGCAATTCTTTTTCAAGTTTAAGGATAAGAATGGCAATACTTCTGATACGTATAAAAAAGATGTCACCTATGAACCAGCGCCATACTCAATTTTCAATCTGCCTAAAAGAGGGCACAAGGGAGAAATTATGCATCAATCAGGAGAGAAATTCTCACCTAATAGCGATGTGGCTCTCTATTTCTCAGGATTTTGGGGCGGGTATTATGCTCCGGTCTATGTGAAAACTGATGCGAGTGGAAACTTCCTAGTAGACTATAAAATTAACAAAGTGCTTGGCTGGTATCACTGGTATGCGGTTGATTTGAAAACTGGAACCAAGACTGATACTATTTCTTACCTGGTTTATTAGATATTGCTTTAGACGAAAACACTTCGACAGAGCATCGAGGCGTTTTTTTTGTTAAATATTTTTTTAATGGTAAATTATTCATCAAAATTCCTCAATAGACAAGAAAATACTTGTTAAATAAGCCAGAAAATGGACTATGACAAAAAAATATTGTATCATATGAAGTATGAGAATATTTGGTAAAACTAATAGGTTTTGGACGACTCTGTTTTTGGCGGTTGCCTTTTTTATTTATCTTTTTTTTGGCCTGTCCCATCTGACCAAATTTGAAACGGCTGATGAGCGCTATTGGATGTATGAAGATCCGGAAAATGGTCGCATCCATGCCTATTGGGAGGCCATCATGAAAGCCGATTGGAAAGGAACGTATATTAACGACAAGCCGGGGGTGTCATTGGCCTACGTTTCAGGTAGCGCGCTTCTTTTTAAAAATAATCCGGCAGAAAACTTATTTTCAAAAAAATCTTTTGAGCGCAGCTATAATCCGCAAGAAATTGAACGAGTGCATTTCTTGTTCCGTCTGCCACTTTTAATTTTCAATGGACTTTTTTGTCTTTTATTATTTTGGCTTATTTGGAAATTCACTGAGAATGAATGGATTGCACTTTGGTCAACAATTTTCATGCTACTTTCTCCTATTCTTCTGGGTATCTCGCAAATCGTTAATCCGGATTCCTTGCTTTGGTCTTTTTCGGCCGGAGCAATTTTTGCTTTTTTGGCTCATCTTAAATCAAAAGAAAAAAAATATTTATTTTTTTCCGCATTGTTCCTTTGTTTTGCTCTTTTGAGTAAATATAGCGCCATCATTCTTATTCCCTTTTTTCTGATAATAGTTTTGACGGAAGTGCTTTTTGCTCAGGCGGAAGGGAAAAACATGTCTGGCGGTCGAGAAGCGAGCAAGTTATTTGGAGCATATTTAAGTGTAATTTTTGGAGCATTATTTCTTTTCGCACTTCTTCTTCCGGCTGTATTTGTTAAGCCTCTTTCTATGTTTAAAACTTTTATTGAGCTTGATGGATTTCAATATATTCTAATTATCCTTGTTGGCGCACTTGGCCTATTTTTTGCAGATATGATTTTTCTCAAAAATAAGATCCTTTCTTGGATGATGGAAAAAATGAAATTTCTGACAGATATTGCCCCAAGGCTTCTTGCATTGGTTTTTCTTTTGCTTTTTATCTTTGTGCTCTATCATTGGGCTTCTGGCACGAAATATGGCGAGTTTATTATCCGAAAAGTTCCTTTTGATATGGAAAGGGGAGTGGCGTTTCGTGAGCAGGCGCCGTTTGCGCAAACCATTCTTGAGTTTGTGCCTTTGCTTTTTTCCCTTACTCCGCTTACACTTTTTGCTTTTTTGTTTATCTTGGGAAGATCAATAATCAAAAAAACCATTTATTCACAAACAGTTTTTTTGTTGTTATTTTTTCTTGCCGCCTTTTACTCGGCGATGATTCTTCAGGTTCTGCTTGTAACCATCCGTTATAGTATAATGCTCTACCCGCCAGTTTTAGTGCTTGCCAGCATCGGAATTTGGGAATTATTTTCCTGGAAGCGTCTGAAAAAAAACAGTAAAGTTTCAATCACGCTGGTAATTTTACTGATCAGTTTTTGGAGTTTATGGACGATTAAGCCTTTTTATTTTAACTATACAAATGATTTGCTTCCTCAAAGCCGGGTCATTACAGATGCTTGGGGTTATGGAGGTTTTGAGGCGGCAGAATTTCTCAATAGCTTGCCAAATGCTCAAAATTTGCTTGTCTGGACTGACTATAACGGATATTGTCCTTTTCTTAAGGGAAAGTGTATTATGGGAAAAAGTGATGAGAAATTCAAATTTAAAAATGACGATGTCATTCCGGATTATTTCATTAAAACTCGGCGCGGAACAATTATGTATCATGAAATGTGGGATGTTATCAACAGCAAATTTTTATACAAAAACAATAAGCCGGTCTGGGAAATGGACATAAACGGTCGTTCGAAAAATTTTGTGGAGATTTATAAATATGTTTCGGAAAAAAATGAAGAAGAATAAATGGGAATATTTTGTCAGTATTTTTCGATTTTAATTTTTTCATCTCGATAGTAGCTTTGACCTTGAAATTTTTTTCTATGCATCGCCATGCGCATAAAAAAATCGACAAAAACATTAAGACCGCGAAGAACAGTTAAACGATCAAAAATTTTGGCAACGCGGAAAAAAAGGGTCCAAAAAGCAAGGGTGAAAATTTTGGGGGGAATGTATGGCGTGAGAAATGTGTCCCAAATGAGCGGACGCATTTTTTTCTTGTAATTTTTTTTGAGATTATCACGATTTTGCGATAGGGTGAGTCCGGCGATTTTTCCACTACGCATGGCATAATAAATGCCTTCTCCGGTGAGTACCTTTATTAATCCCATTGCATCTCCACATAGCATAATATTGTTAGTGCAATAGGTTTTAACGACTTTCAATGGCAAGGCTCCGCCGAAAGTTCTTTTAATTTCGTGCTGTTCCGGCAAGATTTTTTTCTTAATTGTCCATTTGATAAAATTGTCCAAGTAATATTGCAAATCGCGACCGGGTTTTCGCACAATGCCAACGCCAACTTGATACCCTTCGGCTGTTGGGAAAATCCAGCCATAACCGATTTCTCTTAAATATCCGGCAACAACATGCACGTCAAGATCTTTTTTTTCGCAAACAATATCACATTCTAAGCAATAACCGGTTTGGTGACTTTTTAATGCAGGATTGCCTAAAAATTTCGAGACTTTGCTATGAACGCCATCTGCTCCGACGAGATAGGTAGCAAAAATATTCTTTTCTCCATCGGAAATTGTGTAGCCGCTTTTTCCCTTGAGAGACATTTTCTCAATTTTTTGCAAATCAAATTTTAAAAAAGTAACATTATCTTTTTTAAGCGCTTCTTCGAGAAGCAGATTGTCGAACTCATAGCGACTGATTTGATCGAATAGATGCTTGAAACGCCGGTTGGCAATATATTCGCAGTTCCAATAAATTTTAATGGAGCTGCAAGAATAGGCGGTTAGTTTGTCTTTGATTTTGGCGTAATTTTTGAGTTCCAAGTGCCAGTCGCGGCTGCTCATAAGACCTCCTCCGCAAGCTTTGTGGCGCGGAAAATCCGATTTATCAATGATGAGAACCTTGAGACCCGAGATGTAGTAGGCTGCTGTGCTGCCGGCTGGTCCGGCGCCAACAACAATGACGTCATATTTTTCCATAGATCAGTTTATTTCATAAGGGAATTCATTTGCCAGTTCACCGGAATAGTAGAATTCATAGGCAAGGGAACCAAAGCTATATTCTTTTTCTCCGATTTTGATTTGCGATCCGCCTACTTTTGGATCGGCGTTTGGCTTTGATTGAGGAAAGCCGACATTAAAAAGTGTGCCGACTATTTCCGGTCGGTACTGAATATCATAGCCGGCTTTTTTCCATTGAGTCATCATTTCTTTCAGGTAAAGCGCGCCATAGAGATAGGAATAATAGTGATCTTTTTCAGACGCTAGGCGATCATAGCGCTCTTGGTTGATATTGTCGGTAGAGAAATTTAGGATGTTTTCGGAATCTTTGCCCAGGTAATAGTTTGAAGCCGGGTCTTTTAGGTGATTTTCAATATCAATAGCGGTTTGTTCTTTTATTCCCATGACGCCCAAGGATATTTTATTGGCGCTACAAAGAATTTTCAGAGGTTCGAAAAATTTTTTGAAAACTTCTCTTTCTGAATTGAAAAGTCTGAGTTGTTCAACGATCATATTGGAAACGATCAGTCTTGATTCTATTCCGGTTATCTGATTCACCTGATCAATCACGGGCTTATCTTTGATTACCGCGTCTCGTATTGCTTGCCATTCCGGAGTATTGATCCAATAGAATGCATTAGCGCTTTCGGTGGCATTGAATTTTTGCGAAAGATCGGGAAAATCCGCTCCTAAAACCAGGCTGTTATTGCTAGTGCAATTGGCAAATTGGGTTTTTAGGGGATCGCTTTCGGCCAATCCTAGTTCGATCGCAGTAAGTGTTTTTGAGATAATTTGGTCGGATTTTGAAACCTGAGCTATTTCAAGTATGCGCTTGGCATTTGCTGGATAATATTCTCCAACCGCTTGAATCTTGCAATAATTGTTTATCCTAAGCGTTTTTATTTTTTGCAAATCGCTTATTTCTTTGTCTATTGTGGAGATGGTTAGGTCTGCCGATATTTGCGGTGAAGTTGTCGGGTTGCCGACAGTGTTTATTTTTTTCGCATTAGCGGAAAAGAGCGAATTTTTATGATCAATTTCTCCGGAAACATTAGTGAATCCAAAGCGAATTGCAAAAAAACCAGCAATTAAGATGAAGCCCGCAATGGCAAATGCATATAGGAAAAAATTGAATATTTTTTTAGTCAGTGTCATTTTTTGTATTTCTCCTTTTTTGGTCTTTAGCTAGGTATAGTTTAAAGAATAGGAATGCTTTGGTCAAGGGAAAAATCATCAATAAAAAAACGCCCCGTTTTTTTGCGAGGCGCCCTTTGCTTTTGGAATGAGATCTAAGAAACAAAAGTCAACGCAATCCCGGTTTTTTCTGCGCGACCGGTTCTGCCGATGCGGTGAATGTAATCTTCATATGTTGCCGGAACATCAAAGTTGATTACGTGGCTAACATTGGGAATATCAAGTCCGCGCGCAGCAATGTCGGTTGCGACCAGAATTTCCACGCGGTCTTCTTTGAACATCTTGAGCGCTTGTTGGCGTTTGCTATGAGATTTGTTGCCATGAATCGATTCGGCTTTAAATCCGCGACTAAAGAGAATCTTGGAGAGTTTTTCTGTGCTGCTTTTCGTTCGAGCAAAGATGAGTACTTTTTGGAAAGAAGCTTCCTTCAAAAGATTGTGTAAAATTTCAATTTTATCCTCGCCTTGCTTTACGCGTACAACATCTTGATCGATTTGCGCCGGCGTAGCTTGGCTTCTGATGGAAATTCTGACCGGATCCACGAGAAAATCTTTGATCAGGTGCTCAATGGCCGGCGGGAGAGTGGCGGAGAAAAATAAAGTTTGTTTTTTCGCAGTTAAAAATGACAACAAGAATTTGATGTCATTGATGAACCCCATGTCGAGCATCTGGTCAGCTTCATCGAGTACTACATTGGAAAAACGAGACAAATCTAATTTCTTTTGTTGCACTAAATCTTTGAGACGCCCTGGTGTGCCGACAACCAGATTGGGTCGTGAGCGCAATTGCGAAATTTGGCGGTGCATATTGGCACCACCGATGATGACAACTGAAAAAAGATTGAGACCTCGTGTGAGAGCGATATATTCTTCTTGAATTTGAGTAGCGAGTTCACGTGTTGGCACGACAACCAAAAGTTTTTCGTCATGATTGCCGATCATTTTGTTGATCATTGGAATCAGAAACGCGGCAGTTTTGCCTGTGCCGGTGTTAGCCAGACCAATCAAATCTTTCCCTTCAAGAATGTGGGGGATAGTTTTGTCTTGAATTGGAGTAGGTAATTTATATCCACGCTGAGCAATGATTGTTTTTAGGCGATTATTGATTTTAAGATCAGTAAAAGGTGTCTGCGGCACATAGGCTTCAACTGGTGCGGAGCTAAGCGGAGCGGCTTTGTTGATAAACTTATCGATACTGATGAAGCTTCCTCGGAAACCTTGTTGACCTCCACGATTTGGTCTGACATTTCGTCCATTGCTTGGACGAGAAAAATTTCTGCGCGAAGAACTGGCAGTCCCGCGACTATAGCGTTTTTGAAACATATTTTTTGAAAGAGTCTTTCAAAAAAGAAAGGCTCTAAACATAAAAAATTAAATGTTTTATGTCTAGATACCTAAAGCGAGCGAAACAAGCAAAAGTATTAACATAAAAGTCAATTGTAGCACTGATAGAGGCGTTTGTCAAGGCGGTCCGCTTAAATTTTAGTCTGAATTGCAACTTACCTTTAAATAAACGTTCATCGATTTGACAAATAATCAAAAATAATATATCCTACATACATTACAAAAAAGCCCCAAAGGGCTTTTAAAAAAGCTTTAAAAATCGTTATGAACAAAATTGCCCAATTTTTGAAAGAAGCTAAGTCAGAGTTGCAAAAAGTTAACTGGCCTACTAAAAAACAAACTATTAACTATACGCTGACCGTGATTGGAATTAGTCTCGTTTTGTCATTTTTCCTGGGTGGTTTGGATTTCATTTTTGAATATATTCTTAAGACTTTTATTCTCAAGTAAGCAATATTAATTATTTTTAGTTCTAAAAAGCAATGGCAAAACAATCACAACATCACGGAAGATCATGGTATGTGCTGCATACCTATTCCGGCTACGAGGACAACGTGGCGCGTAATTTGAAACAAAGAATCGAGTCGATGGATATGCAGGAATTTATCTTCGATGTGATGGTGCCAATTGAAAAGAAAATCAAGATCAAAGCAGGAAAGCGCACAGTGATTGAAGAGCGTATCTATCCCGGCTATGTTCTCGTTGACATGATTGTGACGGATGCTTCTTGGTATGTGGTGCGAAATACGCCGAATGTGACCGGTTTTATTGGTCTTGGCACAACTCCGACTCCGGTTGATCCGAAAGAAATCGAAATGCTCAAAAAACGCATGGGTGTGGATGAGCCGAAATATAAGATTGATGTGAAGGTGGGTGATACGGTCAAAATTATTGATGGACCGTTCAAGGAATTTGATGGTAAAGTGAATGATGTGGATGAAGAGAAGGGACGAGTGAAGGTATTGGTGTCTATTTTTGGACGCGAAACACCGGTAGAACTGGACTTTTTGCAGATACATAAGCTGTAGTCTCTACGAATTATAAATCTTTACGAATATGCTAATCCTGATTAACTAAGCTTTTCTTGATATGACCGTGAACAGTTTCTAAATAAAAATTCATACATTTGTATTAATCCGTAGAAAAAATATATCAAGTACTAAATCGATAACTAGTAAAATAACATTATGGCTAAGAAAATTAAGACAGTGGTAAAATTGCAAATCCAAGCAGGGAAAGCTAATCCGGCGCCTCCAGTGGGACCAGCCTTGGGTCAGCACGGAATTAATATTGGTGATTTTTGTGCCAAGTTTAATGATGCCACGAAAGATAAGATGGGCGATATTATCCCAGCGGAAATTACAATCTATGAAGATCGCAGTTTTGATTTTATCCTAAAAACTCCTCCAGCTTCCGATCTTCTGCGAAAAGCAGCTGGCGTGGAAAAAGGAGCGGGAAATCCATTGAAAGACAAGGTTGGCAAAATTACCGCGGCAAAGTTGCGAGAAATTGCGGAAAAGAAAATGAGCGATCTTAATGCCAATGATGTGGAAGCGGCAGAGAAAATTATCGCCGGAACCGCACGTTCAATGGGCGTAAAGATTGAAGGATGATGAAATTTATTAATATTTTAATCAGTGGGAGATCGAAAGGTCGCTTGAACCACAAAAATATATGTCACACGGAAAAAAGTATCGCGCAGTAGCTGAAAAACTAGACAGAGAAAAGAGTTATTCTTTAGAAGAGGCATTGCAACTTGTGCGGGATAATAAAATTGCTAAATTTGACGAATCAGTTGAGGTGCATATCAAAACGGGAATTGATCCAAAGAAAACTGATCAACAAATCCGCAGTGCTGTTTCTTTACCGCATGGAACGGGAAAAAATAAGAAAGTGGCTGTGATCACTTCC
Organism: Candidatus Moraniibacteriota bacterium; assembly: GCA_027351145.1. Taxonomy (GTDB): domain Bacteria; phylum Patescibacteriota; class Minisyncoccia; order Moranbacterales; family UBA2206; genus UBA9630. Next base: position 18,192 of record DAIEIZ010000081.1, read on the forward strand.
ACGAGTCTTGAAGACGCCAAGAAATCAGGTGCGGAAATTGTGGGAGGAGAAGAGCTGATTGAAAGAATTAAAAGCGGAAAAATCTTTTCCGAGGACGGTGGTTTTGATGTTCTTGTCGCGACGCCTGAGATGATGCCAAAGTTAGCCGTGGTTGCAAAAATCTTGGGACCCAAAGGCCTCATGCCAAACCCAAAAACAGAAACCGTGACGACCAAAATCAAGGAGACTGTGGACGCACTCAAAAAAGGTCGCGCTGCCTATAAGACCGATAATTCCGGCAATATCCATCAAGTGGTAGGAAAATTTTCTTTTACTGACGAAAAACTTTTGGAAAATATCAAAGCCTTCATTGAAAGCGTGGAAAAAGTGAAACCAGTTAGCCTGAAGGGAAAATTGGTGCGTAGCATCTCACTTTGCTCAACAATGGGTATTGGCTTCAAGATTGCAGTTTAATTTGTCTTCAACAAAAAAAACTTTTACTTGCAGTGCTGAAAGTTTTTTTGTTTTTTAGCTAAGTATTAAATAAAAAGTAGTATGAAAAGAAAAATAATTATTGGTTTGATCGGGGAAAAAGGGGCAGGCAAGGGTACCGTTTCTGACTATCTAATCGAAAAATATGGCGCAGTGCATTTTGGCACTTCCAAAATTTTGCGCCGGACGCTGGAAGATTTGCATCTGCCGGTGACGCGGGATAATTTGATTAAGCTGGCTTTAGTGCTAAAAGAGGGTTATGGCCCTTCAGTCATTATCGATTCTTTGATTCAGGATATGGAAAAAAGCGATGCGGATATCATCATCGCGGACGGTATCAGGATGCATGGTGATGTCGAGCCATTCCAGAAACACTACGGGGATAATTTTTATTTGGCTTATGTGACGGCGGATTTGAAATTGCGTTTCGAACGGACTAAAGCACGCAAAGAAAAAGACGGTGAAGAGAATGCAACATTGGAACAATTTCTTGAAGAGGAGGGAAAACTGACTGAAATTTCCATTCATGAGATTGGCCGGCATGCTCAGTTTGAGATAAATAATAATGGTACAGCTAAAGAATTGAAAGAGCAGGCAGAAAAGATGATGCAAAAGCTTTTAAAGTAAGTTTTTATAAGTTAAAAATGTGAAAAGCCGCCAGATGTAATTTTGGCGGTTTTTTTGATCAAAAAAAAGCTTTTTATAGGCTATTTTAGCTTTTCTGCTTGACAAAAAGCCTATTTGGTGCTAGGATAGCAAGCCACTATTATTTTTGAAAATCCAATTGTTTTTTAGGGTTTCGTGCGTAAGTTTGAAAGCGGAAATACCCTCCTTAGTTTTCGTGAGTAAGTCAAACGTATTTTTTCGGCATAATTCCTGAAGAGATGCGATCTTGCGTGCGAAACTTTAAAAGACAAGCCTTATGCAATAAACTTTTCTATCTCGTCTAATATGGCATTTTCTGCCAGTGTAATTTTTTCCAGTTCTACGGTCTCTAGTTTTCCCAAAACAAAATCGCTAACCCCCATTTGATTTTTTTCTTTATCGGCTATTTCGTTTTTAATTCCAATTCGCAAGCGAGCGAATTTTTTTGTGCCTAAAATGTCAATAATATTTTGCACACCATTATGTCCGGCAGAGCTTGAATCAAGCGCAAGTTTATATTTCCCGCATAAAATGTCGATATCATCGTGGATGATTAATAAATCCTCAGTGCCGAGTTTATAGAAAGTGATAATTTTTTGCACTGTTTCACCGGAGAGATTCATGAAATTTTGTGGTTTGGCGAGGATGATTTTTTGGCCAGCCAGTTCGCACTGGATTATCTCTGCTGCAAATTTTTTCTCTAATTTAAATTCAGGCAAAGACCATTTTTCGCGCAATTTATCAAGAAAATTAAAACCGAGATTGTGCCTAGTGTTTTGATATTTTTGACCGGGGTTGCCCAGCCCGATGATTAGTTTCATATAATGTAATTTAGTTGGGTTTATCTTGCATTTTTAAATAATCTTGATCGTCTTGGGCTTTCTTGAAATCTTCAATTGAATCTTCCGGCATGTTATATTTTCCAATCAAATCTTTTCCAATAACCAGGATGATATCAAAAGGCTGTTTCGCGGTTATTTTCTGATATTTGCCTGGCAGTGCGTACGAAACGTTAGCGGGAAGCCTGGTGGCAATTTCATCAAGAGTGAATGGCAATGTTCCTGAATTGGAGTCATAGACATCAGTCGATTCTTCCAAGTCTTTTCCCGGATCAATTATTACCGTCACATTTTTATAGACCAGGTTCTCGCTAATTAGTTTTTGAATTCTGGTGATAACTGTATTGTCGCCGCTTTTATTGATAAGCGCAACTGAAGCATTTTCTTTCCCGATTTCTTCACGACGCCTTTTGAGCTTATTTAGATCAAAAATGTTTTGTGCTAAATCATGAATTTCACTGAAATTTCCTACTCGTGGAATGAGGATAAAAGCTGGCGTATCCCCATAAAAAACATGAGAGACTTTAAGGAGACTGTCTTTATTCCAAGCGTCTACCGCCGCGTTAATTATATTGTCGGTGTCCAGTTTTTTACTGAGTTCAAAAAAACTCGCCAGGTCTTGAGAGGAGATGTTGGTTTTGATATTATCACCGAGAGCATCAAACAGTTTATTTATGGAGTCGATGTTGAATAACGTTTTAGTAGAAAATAATCGGATTTTTGTTGCTTGAAGAATCTGTTGTTGTCTCTTGGCTCTGCCAAAATCTCCCTCGGGATCATCATGACGTTCTCTGGCATATTTAAGCGCGAGGTCGCCATTTAGATGTTGAAATCCTTTTTTAAGATCAAAAGTTTCATAACTATAATTCGCTCCCGGATAACTGGCGTCATAGATATCTCGTTCATTGGTGACATTTACGCCTCCGACAGCGTCAATGATCTGCTTGAATCCGTCAAAATTCAATACGGCGTAATAATGGATATCGAGCGAGGTGACATCCTTTATGGTTTGGAGGAGCGGTTTCATTGCGTCACTCTCATTTTTGGCATTATTGAGTCCCGCTTGAAAAACAGCGTTTATTTTTGTTTGCCAATTGGAATCGGGGACGGTGACATATAGATCACGAGGAAGGGAGAGTAAGGCGACCTGGTTTGTCTTGAGGTTGATATTGGCAATCATGATTGTATCAGTCAGATTTTGTCCAGGCTTACCTTTTCCTGCGATTCCCAAGAGAAGAATGTTAATTCTTTCTCCATCCGTACTTTTTAGCTCCGATGAGCTATTTTTAGCAATTTGAGCAATGGAGGCAATTGTGTTGAGCAGATTTTCCGGTTTTTGGTATATATTGACTTTGTTGGTTAGTGCGTTTAGTTTATATAGAAAAAAAGCTCCATAGGCAATTGCACCAAGAAGAACCAGGATAATTAGCCAAAGAAGTATTTTTATCAGTATTTTTTTTATTTGCATTATTTAAAGACTAGTTAAGCTTATCTGAATCATAGCCTGATAATGGTTTGTAGTCAAATTATGGCTTTTTAGAGGGAAAATTTAGTCTTGCCAAATATATATTTTTCTGCTATGCTTAAAATTATTCGGTGCTATACTTAATCTAATAAGCTATATTTTTATGGAGGAGAATAGAGAGCGGAATGCGAATGATGAAGTTATTAGCGAGAGACGAGAATTGTCTCAAGATGATTATGTGGGAGTGGGAGGATTTGTGTTGGAAATAATCAAAATTATTTTTTTGGCGTTTTTGATTATAGTTCCGATTAGGGTTTTTCTATTTCAGCCGTTTTTTGTGCAAGGCGCTAGTATGGAACCGAATTTTGAAAACGGGCAATATCTAATCGTAAATGAGTTTGGCTTCAAAAAGACAACGATTGGCTTTGGTGATATCAAGTTTTTCTCTGTTGGAGCTTTTCGTGCAATTCCTAGGCAAAAAGTAGTGGTTTTTCGCTATCCCAAAGATCCAAGCAAATTTTTTATTAAAAGAATTATAGGACTTCCGGGAGAAAGAATTGAAGTGAAGGATGGCGGGTATAGGATTTTTAATGCTGAGCATCCAGATGGTTTTTCTCCTGACGAGAGTGCTTATTTGCCAAAAGGAGTGAAAACGGCAGGAGATATATCTATGACACTGAAGAATAATGAATACTTTGTGATGGGAGATAATCGACCATTTAGCTCAGATTCGAGAGTTTGGGGCGTTGTTTCGGATGACAATATTATTGGCGAGGTGCTTTTGCGCGCCTGGCCGCTCAATCAAATCTCTGTGTTTTAAGATTGCTCCCCAGGAAAGGAGAGATGAGGAGGATTTGAAAAATTATTAATTATCGTATTGGTTTTCGAATCCTTTCCGATCTTTTTTTCAAAAGGAAGCACTTAATCTAATTTTTTATTTTTAATTCCCATATGCCTAAAGTAAAAAAGAATGCAATAGCGGAAAAGATTGTTTCGAAAAAAGCGATTAAGAAAATGAGAATAGAAAAGCCAAAAGATGAGCCATTGGTCTTGCAAACTTTACGTGGGATGAAAGATATATTGCCGGAAGACCAGGCGTATTGGGAGCAGGTCAGGAGAGTGTCGGAAAGATTGGCACGTGATTATGGTTTTTCTCGTATTGATGTTCCACTTCTGGAATTTGCTAATTTATTTACCAGGAATATCGGCGGGGGAACGGATATTGTGGAAAAGGAGATGTATGCTTTTGTCACTCGCGGCGGGGATAAGGTTGCACTTCGTCCGGAAATGACTGCTGGAATTTGTCGCAGTTTCATTCAACACGGAATGCACACGTTGGCAAAGCCGGTGAAGCTATTTTCGATTGGTCCGGTTTATCGCTATGATCGTCCGCAAGAAGGACGCTATCGAGAACACTATCAAGCCAATTTTGATGCTTTTGGAGAAGATGATCCAATTTTGGACGCACAGATAATTCAAATGGCGCATCGCTTGGCGCATTGCTTGGGATTGAGAGCTATCCAAATTCAAGTCAATTCAATCGGTTGCGCTGTTTGCAAAAAAGATTACAATAATTTATTGGTAAATTATTTGGAATCAAAAAAGACTAAGCTTTGTCAGGATTGCAAGAGGAGACTGGAAATTAATCCTTTGCGCGTTTTGGATTGCAAGGAAGATAAATGTTCTCAAGTGGCGGCAACTGCTCCGCAAGCTGTTGATCATCTTTGTGATGATTGCCGCGTGCATTTTAAGACGCTTTTGGAATACTTGGATGAACTAGATTTACCCTATACGATCAATCCTCGTCTTGTTCGGGGACTGGATTATTACACGAAAACTGTTTTTGAAATTTGGTCAGGATCAGAAGAAGGCAAAAAAGCTTCTCTTGGCGGTGGCGGACGTTATGATAAGCTAATTAAAATGATGGGAGGAGAAGATACTCCGGCTATTGGCTTTGCGATTGGGGTTGAACGAATGATCTTTGAAATGAAAAGGGTGCAGGCGAAGTCTTATAAACCAATGAAACCACGTGTCTTTTTGGCACAACTAGGCAGTCTTGCAAAGAAAAAAAGTCTACGTTTGTTTTCTGATCTAGAAAAGAATGGTATTCTTACGGCTGAAAGTTTTGGTCGCGGAAGCCTTAAGTCACAGTTGAAAATTGCTAATCGTCTTGGGGTGGAGCTAACCTTGATTCTCGGCCAGAAAGAAACATTGGACGGAACAGTAATAATTAAGAATATGACTACCGGCGTGCAAGAAACGGTTAGCATGGAAAGGCTGGTGGATATTATTAAGAAAAAACTAAAAACCGATAACGTGGTTATTTACCACAATCACGATCACGATGAGTTGATCGGGTGAGATAGGAATTAATAATAAATCCGCCTTCGTTACGCTGAAGTGTAGCTATGGTGCGATGAATAAAATCATGGAATGTATATTTTGCAAAATTATCAAAAAAGAAATTCCGGCTGTAATTGTTTATGAAGATAGGGATATTTTAGCCTTCAATGACGTGCGCCCATTGGCTCCTGTGCATGTTTTGATTATTCCCAAAAGACATATTGAAAGCCTAAACGATTTAACCGAAAAAGACGTTGATTTAGCTGGTAAGATGTTGCTTGTAGCGAAGAAAATTGCCATCGATTTTGACATTTCGCCAAAAGGGTATAAACTATTAACTCGGGTTGGAGAATGGGGCGGACAAGAGGTGGCGCACCTGCATATGCACCTGATTGGCGGAGTAAGACTCTATGAAAACATTCGACCGTGGGAAAATAAATAAACTGGATAATTTGCTGTTTTGTAATAAGGGTAAATTTAGAAAGGAGGTTTTTTATGATTGAGGTAAAAAGAAAAGAGCGTGAGTCGCCGGAAAGTCTGATTAGACGTTTTAGTCGTCGCATCCAACAGAGCGGAGTTTTAATGCGTGCTAGAAAAGTGCGCTTTCGACAAGAGGAAAAAAGTAAAACTGAAATGCGTGCCGGTGCGATGTATAAAGTTAAGGTGCGTAAGGTTGTGAATAAGCTCAAGAAAATGGGCAAATTCGACGATCAAAACTTCAAAAACGTTAAAAAGAAATTGATCAAGTAATTTTTTATTTTAAAAACCTATGTTAAAGCAGACAATACTTGATGATTTGAAAATGGCAATGAAGACGGGGGACACCGTAAAGCGAGACACGCTTCGCATGCTTGATTCGATGGTAAAAAATGTCGAAATCGAAAAGCAAAAACGGGAAACTGGTCTAACAGATGAGGAAGTGCTTGAAGTGATTAGTAGGGCTGTGAAGCAAAGAAAAGATGCCGCTGCGCAATATCTGGCAGGTGGACGCGCTGATCTTGTGGAAAAAGAGAATCAAGAAATTGCCATTCTCTCCGCCTACATGCCCGCACAACTCGACGAAGTTACTGTGCGTGAAATTGTAAAGGCAGTTATCGCTCAAGTTGACGCAACTAGTCTTGCTGATATTGGAAAAGTAATGGGCCCAGCGATGGGAAAACTGAAAGGTCAAGCTGACGGTAATTTGGTTAAAAAAATTGCCGAGGAAGAGTTGGGGAAATAGAGCAATATATCACAGGAACGGGTTTGTAACCCGTTCCTTTTAGTTTACTGACCGTAAATGTTATCAATCTTAATTTCACAGTGAGGATTTGCACTTGACCAATACCAATATTCTGGTTCGGTGACATAATTTTTCTTTACAGGATTGCTATGAACGTAGTTTACTTTTTGCAGATAAAATTCTTCAGTTTCTATTATTTTTGGCATATTGGTTTTTTCCCAAAATTCATACTTTCCTTCAAGATATAAAAAATAATTTCAACACATTGGGCTCTGTGCTTTCAATATTTTTGCGAAATTCTTTTGAAGTAAACTTTTTAAAATCACAAACAAAACCGGACACATCCGAAGAGCTAACTATCAGGTGAATATGATTCAGCATAAAGACAAAAGCGTGGATTTTTAATTGTTTCTCTTTTTGGCAATATTTTAGCGAGTCAGCTAGGGTATTCCAACGATAATTGCGATCAAAAAAATAATAAAGATTTTTAACGCTAAAAGTGAGGAAATAAGCTCCTGCATTGAACTCTTTGTGTATTTTTACCGAAGGCATTTTTTTTGCTATATAAAGATTGTAAACTATGCAGAACGGGTTGCAAACCCGTTCCTGCGATAAGTATGTATTGGTGCCCCACGAGCGTCTGGAACTTTATTTTATCAAGCCGTTAAAGGATTTTTTGGCTATTCAAAAAGAAGATAATTTTAGCCCTCGGAGTCGCGAGTTAAAAAATGTAAATGAGACAAATGAGACACTACTTGTAGGTGTTTCAAACGGCTGTCTCATTTTATAAAACGGGACAAATGGGACACGAAACAAGGGGTGTCCCAAAACACACCACAATGTCCCATTTATGGCATAATATGGCTTAGATAAGTTATCAACCGATTGGACTGGACTTCATTCGAATGTCGCGGCATTAATGGTGTTGTATGGATAATGCAGCACTAAAAATGGAACAAATGGGACAGTCAGGTGTCTCATTTCCAAAAGAAGAGATTAAAATAAAATACTGTCTTTATGCTCGCAAAAGTACTGAGTCTGAAGAAATGCAGGTGCTTTCCATTGATTCTCAAATCAAAGAAATGCTACAGATTGCGGAGCGTGACAATCTCGAAATTGTTGAAATAAGAAAAGAAAGCCATTCAGCAAAAAATTCAGGACAACGCCCGGTCTACAATGAGCTCATCAAGGATATTAGAAAAGGAATATTTACTGGCATTATGACTTGGGCGCCAGATAGATTAAGCAGGAATGCCGGAGACCTTGGCGTGTTAGTCGATTTAATGGATCAAGGGCTTTTGATTGAAATTAGAACATACGGACAAAAATTTTCTAATTCGCCAAACGAGAAATTTTTATTAATGATTTTAGGCTCGCAGGCAAAATTGGAAAATGATAATCGCAGTATCAATGTTAAGCGCGGGATGCGAACCAGGGTGGAAATGGGACTTTGGCCTGGAGTGGCACCGACAGGATATCTTAATTCAAAAAGAATAGATAAAAAATGCGAGGTCTCGATTGATCCACAACGCGCTCCGATAATCCTGCAAATGTTTGAAAAAGTCGCCTACGAACAATGGAGTGGTAGGAAAATATATCATTGGCTGAAATTTGAAATGAATTTTAAAACGAGATATGGAAAGCCATTGGCCTTGGGTAATATCTTTCGATTGTTGCAAAACAATTTTTATCATGGATCTTATGAATATCCCAAGAAAAGTGGCAATTGGTATACTGGCAAACACAAACCTATCGTTTCAAAAGAGTTATTTGACAAAGTTCAAGAGCAGTTGAAAAAGGAACAATCTCACAAAGGAAACAAAGAATTCGCTTTCACGAAATTGATCACTTGCGGTCTTTGTGGATCAGGAATAACAGCTCAGGAGAAATTCAAAAAACAGAAAAATGGTGATGTGCACAGCTACATTTATTATGGCTGCACCAGAGCGCGGGACCATGCTTGCAAATGTGGATATATTCGGGAAGAAGAACTTATTGAAAAAATAGTGCTGATTATTGATGCAATAGACATGAATGAACTAGGGCTTAAAAACAAATTTCAAGAAGAAGTTGCCAGGTATAATCATTTTCAGCGAAACGTGCTTAAGGCAGATAAAGCGACTAATGCAAGAAAACATAAAGAGGTGGATTTGAGAATGTATGCAAAATACATTCTCAGAGAAGGTACGATTTTAGAAAAGCGAGAATTGCTTTCATGCATGAGAAGCAGGCTGATAATGAAAAATAAAATATTGATGTTGGAAAATGCAAATGAAGTTCAAAGTTGATTTTAAGCTTAATTAGTGATATTTTTAGTTAAGATAAAGCAATAATCGTTATGATTTATAAACACCAATACTTTAAATTGGATACTGAATTAAGAAAGGTTTGGGATGAAAATGGCAAGGAATTATCACTTACTGGCAAGGGTTATGACGTGCTTGTCTTTTTGTGTGAAAACAGAAAAGCAACTGTCGACGAAGTTGGCGATTTTTTGGATGGCGATAGCATGAAACTTCCTGATTATAATGTAATCAGGCAGCATCCCTATAAGATCAATAAGATAGTTGGGCATAAAGTTATCAAATACGAAAATCCTTATCTCAGCATTGATGGCGCTGTAGAGGAATGTACGGAAGATAAAATTAACGAAAAAATAGAGCTTGAAGAAAAATTGGTTTCGCC
>DAIEIZ010000008.1 GCA_027351145.1 Candidatus Moraniibacteriota bacterium
TAGCACAATCATTGCTTTTCGTCCTGTTTCAATCTTTTTTGCATCTCCGGGAAAGTCATGGATAGCGTTATACAAAACCTGAATATTATAGCGGTAGCTCGCTCCTTTTCGTGTCCCGGGATCATTAGTAACGATCGTATCGCCATCATAGCCAATCAGCACCAAGTTATGATAGAGTGGGCCAGGCGCAGTGAAATTGGGATTATCCAAAAGCCGGCCGGCTGCCGGAACGATAATCGGTTTTCCCAATGAGAGATATTTTTTTAAATCCTCCGCCGTGAAATCATAAATAACTTGCAAATTCTTCATATCATAGTAATCTGCTCCCAATTTTGCCGTTTGAGCCGCGGTGCTATCTTTATAGCCATTAGTGTTTTTTATTTCATAAGCAATAAGCGCTTGGATTTCTTTTTCTGCCGCAATCGGTGTCAAACTTTTGTGGCGCAAATAATATTTAACCATCAAAAGAGATGCCTCTTCGCAAGCCTCTTCATGATAGGCATCCCATTTGCCTAGCGGGGCTTGAGAAGTAAACGGCACATCTATGAGAATTTTAGTTGGCAACCCTCTCTCCTCGCCCGCCGATTTGTCTGCCTGCGCCAGAGCTCTAACGGGTAAATCTGCCGCTGGTTCAGCAGAAACAGAAGCTTCAACAGAGGATTGCTCTTCACTTGGCGCTTCCTTCGCAATAGTCTTATTATTTTTTGCTTTTTCGGGAAGCATTTTTGCACCATCTTGAAAAATATTTTCCACATGCCAAAAACATACCTGCCCAAATGAACACATTTTTATGAATATCAAAACCAATGACGCTAAAACAATTAACGCCATGATATATCCATTTTTTTTTAGGATTAGATTATCTTTAAAAATCATGAAAAAATTCAAAAAATATCGGCGTGTTTTTTTTGCGATACTGTTTTCTCATCCTCGTCCGAAACCATTTCCTCAGCAAATAATGCCATCGCCTTATTCACAGCTTCTTCTAATGATATTCCGCTTTTATAAAATCTTTTTGCGACCGGAAGTATTTCTTGAATTGCTTTTTCATTATAGAATATTGGCAAATGACCCTTTATTTCATCGGGTCTGCTAAGATTTTCTAACGCTTGAAGCCTTTCCGATTCTTTTGTAATAACTTTTCTTGCTTCGGTTTCAAAATCTGCTAAATCAATATCATCAAATATCCCTTCATTCTTAGTCTCTATTTTCTTTTCTCCTGTGCCAACTATCCTCCTAGCGACAATAGCATCCGGCACTTTTTGCAAATTTTGTTTTTCATAACCCCCTTGTAGCTCTGGCATATATTTTTCTTAAATAATTATACTTTCATTCTAGTACACAATCACCGGTGTGCCAATATCAGCCCAATCGTAGACCGTCTTGGCTGAACCAACTCCCAAGCGAATGCAACCATGGGAAACTGGCGTGCCAAGATGATTAGCACCTTCCTTGTAACCTCCCGGCCATTCAGGAAGCTCATGAATGCCTACCTTGCCATCAGTCAGGATTGCCATCCAATTAGGCATAAATAGACCGTATTCCCTGGAATAAGCGCGTGGTGCTTTATTATAAATCTGGTGCGTACCAACTGGCGTTTCCATTCCTCTTTTGCCAGATGAAACCATATAGGCATTTAGAAGCGTACCATTCTCAAATGTCGTCATTATTTGCGTCGCTAAATTAACATCGATATATTTTCCTTCTTTTATTTTCGCCTTCGTATATTTCCTCGCCTGTTCCAGTCGCAAAGTAAAATCTTTTTCCCACACTACCGGAGTAGTTTTTACCGTTTCAAAGGACCCGTCATAAATCGGTTGATAATTTTCATCTTTATCATCCGCCACTTTGGAAAAAATTTTTAATCCATATTGAACGCCGTCTCCTACTGAATTTTTTGGCAATATCTTGAATTGAGTTTTTTCCGGATTGTTTTGATAGATCACATCTCCCTTGGGACTCAGAACGAAATCGATAAAATAATCCCTGGTTGATTTATCAAAATCAACCACTATCGGATCCTCTGCTCCAATAATTACATCTTTCGCTTCATTGGCCGGTGAAACAGTTTTTATTTGAGGTGGATTTGCCACCGAAAAAATTAATTTTTTTTCAAAAATTCTGGTAAACATGGCTGTTCTGCCAACAGGCATCAGGATTGAATAACTTTCGCCTGGTTTCCAAAATTTTTCCGGCACGATAGTCAATTTTCTTCTTGTTTCGTCAAAAGCTAATTTGATTTTTTCTTCCGGCATGATTTTGATTTTTGTCGCATAGTCTTGATTCCACACTGGGACAGAAAAATCAACTTCAAGCGCTTCCTTAACTTCAATCTGTTTTGGATTTTTTAGACTTATTGTTTCCGCATAAGCTTTTTGATAAAACTGCCAACCATAAAAAATGAACAGCCCAAAAATAATCAATATCAAACAAATCAAGAAAGTTTTAGTGAAAATCAGAAATAGATTTGATTTTTTATGCATATTTAATACACGCTCCCCTCTTTTTACCTTCCAGAAGAAGCCCGCCTGCCAATAAGCAGCATGATTGATGATCAAATAAGGATAATGTTCAGCAAAAACCGGACTAGCATGGATTGTCTTAATAACCTTTGCTTCACCTGCCATTGACACATAGCATCCTCTCTTGAAGGGGAAAAGAAATTAAATTCTATTGATTATGAAACATTGCTTTGGCTGCATCCCACAGCTCAGGATGATTTTCGTGAACTTTGAGCCAATACCACCACTCTGCGCCCCAAAGATATATCTCAGGAAAACCGACTTGTCTGGCGAAAGAAACATTCGCTTCTAATTTCCCGACATTCATTGACTCGAATTGTTTGTCTAAGGGCTGACTAGTTGTCCAACCATTGATCCACGGCTCAGCTTGAAGTTCAATCACAATCGCGTTATCATTTTTCACAAAAAACTGATTCATCCAATATTTAAATTGAAAGAAGCGTGGACCGATTGGATAGGTATAAAATCCATATTTGGCACTGTAGATCGTGCGATACATGGTCGTACCAAAAATATCAGCCCGCGAAATTGCATTATGCCAAAGACTTAATTCACCGGAATCGGTTATGATAATCTTATGACTCGAATCAGTTTTTCTCGCCATAGCAATTTCCCCGTCAAGTAAATCGGTATCCAGGTCGGGACAAACACCAAATTTCAAAAAAGGTTCATTCTCAATCTGCCAATATTTTAGCGCAGAAGAATTTTTGTAGCGATCCACAACAATGCGCACAAATTCCACCAATGCCACTTTTCTTTTTGCATCATCATTTTTGAGATATTCCGGCACAAAACACTCCGGCCAGCGCGGCACTTTTTGCCCAACCGCCAAAATTATTTCCGCATTTCTTTTCTCAGCTTCTTGCATTTGCCAATCAAGATCGGTGAAATCGTATTGCCCGTCTTTTGGCTCTACAAGATCCCAATAGACCGGGATGCGAATTTTTTTCGCACCCAATTCATCAAGTGTTGCAAGATAGGCCGCTCGTGAATCTAAGCCAATATCTGACGCATAGCGCATTGAAAAAGTAACGCCCAGCTTGGCATCTTTATTTTCTTCCACCACAGGAAGATTGAAAATGATCAGAAGAACGCAGGCCAGCGCAAAAACAACAAGAATTATTTTGAAAATAATCTTGAACACTTTTTTTCCGCTCGAAGCGGATCCGCCCTGGGCGGAAATTTTTGTTTGCATTTTTATTTTGTTAATAAATTTTTATCTCTTCGCATGAGAAACAAGAAAAATACCAATCGCAATAATAATGATGGCGGAAATTTTTTGCAAAATTGTTTTAAGGTCCTTTTTCTCATGCATTATTCTTGGCATCCATGCGGAAAAAAGAATACTTATAATGAAAATAAAAACATATTCAATAGAAACCAGCGCGCTAACAATAGTCACGCTGGACGCTGCCAGCGATATAGCATTTTCCTTGAGAAATGATCCGCATCCTCCCATAATTTTTGCGAGAATAAAAAATGCTCCGGTTTGCTTCCCCTCTTTTTGCGGTTTTTTAAATTTCAAAAGAGACCCAAGGATTGATTTGCGCCAAGCGGGAATCATAAAAAAACTCAATGTCCCTAAAAATGCTCCGATTCGCGTCCAGCTAAATACATTCAAAAAATTATCGTGAATATAGAGCGATTTAATCATTGTAGCTGAAAGCGCCAAAAAAAATCCAGCAAGAAGTGAAGCGCGAAAACCTTGAAAGAATTTGCGCTCGCTCTCCTTGTCCAGATCGAAAGAAATTAAAAGCCCGCCAAAAATCAAAGCGATAATTCCCATAATTCCGCGCATTCCCAAATGTTCCCTCAAAAAGAGCATTGCGAGAAAAAAGGCGACAATGGGAATAACTGCTCCGACTACCGGCAGTACGCGGCTAGCTTCACCCTTTCGCACAGCAAAAAATAGGGCCAGCATGCCATAGATAAAAATCATTCCGGAAATAAAACTGAAAATAATTTTAGCAAAAGCAATCAGATGGAAACCGCCAAAAATCAGTCCAACGATAACGGCAAACAGTCCCAGCGTTCCTGAGTAAAAAGCATAGGTAGCTGGATGAGAAACACTCTTGGAAGAAAGCAAAAATTTATCCAGAACAATTTCCAGTGCCAAAAGAAGATATGCAATTACCGTAATTAGTAGCCAATTCATGTTTTTATTATACAGGAAAAAACAAGATGACGGTAGAGACACAATTTAGCGTACCCCTATTGATAAAAAAGAGGCAACTCCTTGTCTCTGCAAAAGCTGTGCGATTAAAAAAACGCTGGTAACCTGCTTGCCGACAGAACAGGTTAGCAGTCAGGAATTCGCCTTGCCATAATACAACGCCACATCCGAGATCCATTTGCGTACACCTTCAGGATCATGCCCGGCACAACTTGTGCCACATTTCCAAACTACCATTTTTTCCGGCGTGTCAATTCTTCTATCCAAAAGCTCGCGAATTCTTGCTCCAACAACAGCAATAGCTTGTTCCGCTGAATCAAAGCAACTATAGCCTGAATCTGTTGGGTTATAGTCACCACGATAACCCCAGTAATTAAAGCAATCATTGCCTCCTTTTTTTGGTGAATACTCACCCCAATCACTTTCTTTTTTGGCAATCGCGATCAAATAGGCCGCTGTTTCGCTATCACATTTAGCAATAAATGGCAGCATTTTCTCTAGCGGGCTACCGGAAATAAGACTTTGGTATTTTTGCTCCTGATTGCTTCCTAATCCGTCTTTTTTTTTCTCCCCAGTTATTTTTTTCAACTCTTTATCCCGATCATTTGCCCCTTCTTGATCTGTTCGCTTCGCCAATTTAAGCTGCTCCACACTTATACGCACCCTTTCCATCGGATCAAATAGCAGAGATGGTTCATGAACCACCTCCGCATCATTATTGACAGATGCAGTTTCAAGATCAGCTTCAGCTGAGATAAAAAATAGCCCGTTTCTAATAAAATAGACTGAAAAAAATAGCCCCGCAACAACTACGAGCAATATTTTTGATCTTTTATTCAATTTTCCGATCCCTGCCTTACCCGTGGCTTCTTCTTTCGGGCCTCCCTCTTGGCGGTTATTCCGCTTTTGACAGTAGTGCGAGAAAAACGACTGTTTTTCCCGCAAACTCGGTATTTCCTCGTCCATAAGCGCTAGATTCCCCTTTTTCCCCTATTCTACATTTTAGCTGTTATGAGCAACCTGGCTATTTTAGCAAATATTCAATTTTTGGTCAATCAGTTATTTAATGATAAGCCAGTTAAAGCGGATATCTTTATCAAGAACGCTACCATCTAGTTCAACTGTGAAACTGACGCCTTCTTCTATTTTATCAGGATCAACATAGAGACTGCGACCAGAAAGTTTATCCATTGGGGTAATATAAATCTTAACATCCTTAGTAGCATCAGGCGTCATTATTTTTATTCCCGATTCTCCAGTAAAAAGAACAGATTTACCAGAAGTTCTATTATCTTCCAGTCTAAGCGTCTGCGCCTCCACATCCTTCGCCTTCATCACACCCAAGACTTCAATATCTTGCGCACTGATTTTTCCCGCAAAAGCATTAAGCGGCGCATCAAGCTTGGGCAGGTTATTAACACTGCTGATATCGAAAGCCAGGAGAAATTGATT
>DAIEIZ010000001.1 GCA_027351145.1 Candidatus Moraniibacteriota bacterium
GGATTCGAACCTGGAACCTTCTGGTTATGAGCCAGACGAGCTGCCATTGCTCCATCCCGCTATCTTTTTCAAACTATTACTCAGTCTAACCCAAAAAAATGAAAACGTCAATAAGGGCCTGGATTTAATCAAACACTAAGAAAAATCTCAGAAAATCTTCATAATAATCAAATGTTTTTCGCGCCTCTTCTTCAGTGAGAACAAAATTTTCATCGTGAATAATCCGATTTCTAATCTCGTGCGCTTTGCGCAGATCCTCGACATTTTCAATTTGTCCTGGTGTAATATTATCCAAACGCTCCGTCATATTTTCACCCTTATAATTCATTCGCGCGATAAGATCATCGATGATTTTGTCCGCCTCAATAATTGCCACCTTATAGTCAGACTCATTTTTGCTATCCAATTTCTTTTTTACCTTCGCCCATTTCACACGCAATTTGCCCTTATTATACGCAAGCTCGGATGGAATATTCATTCCCACCAGCGTATCGCGCATGTCGGTCATAATGCCTCGCTGCTTAAGCAACAATCCCAGATCAATAAACATTACAATCACATACACTTCCAGAAAAAGTTTTATCACAGAAAAAGTCAGCGATGCATAAAATGCCTTTGCGAGACTGATAATTTCTATGAGTGAATTTCCCAAAAACAAATCCATTTTTTAGTTTTTTCCGCTAAGTTCTATTTTTATCTTGGCGAAAATTATTTGTTTATTTCATAAGCATGCGCCGCATTGAGAACGTTTTCTTCATCAAACCACTTCCCCATCAGCTGAAATCCGAATGGTAATTTTTTTCCATCAACTTCCACTTCCGGCCCGGGCACGGAAATCGCTGGCACGCCGACAACATTCGCGGTTACAGTAAAGATGTCTTCAAGGTACATTGCCAACGGATCTTCTGTTTTTTCTCCAATTTTAAAAGCTGGAGAAAGTGCAGTCGGGATAAGAATCAAATCGACATCCTCAAATACTTTTTCAAAATCTTTTTTGATTAATGTTCTCACTTTTTGGGCTTTGAGATAATAGGCATCATAATAGCCGGAAGAAAGCGCATATGTCCCAAGCATAATTCTTCTTTTCACTTCTGCGCCCAAGCCATAACGACGGGAATCCAAATATGTTTCCAGGAGTTTTTTCGGCATTCCGCCAGTCGGAAAATCAGAATCCTTCTCATCATTAACACTGAGTCCATATCTTATTCCGTCATAACGCGCCAGATTGGAACTGACTTCGCAGGGTTGAATGATATAGTAAACCGGCAGGGAATATTTCGAGTAAGGCAGTTGTATTTCTCTTATTTCTGCTCCGAGTTTTCTATAAGTATCAATAACTTCCTGTATTGACTTTTTTTCTTTTTCTCCTAGCCCGGAAATATATTCTGAAACAATTCCAATTTTCAATCCTTTCACTTCTCCGGTTAAATATTTTGTGTAATCTTTGCATGAACTGTGCGCGGTTGTCGCATCCATTTTGTCTTGTCCCGCGATTGCGCTTAGAATAATCGCCACATCTTCCACGGTTTTGGCAAAAGGTCCGATTTGCTCGAGGCTTGAAGCCATCGCAATCGCGCCATGACGAGAAACTCGGCCATAAGTCGGCTTTAATCCCACAACACCGCAAAGTGATGCCGGTTGGCGAATCGAACCGCCTGTATCAGTTCCCAGCGACCAAACAGCTTCCTGTGCTGCCACAGCCGCGGCCGATCCGCCGGATGATCCGCCCGGAACGCGCGTGATATCCAGTGGATTTTTCGTATTGCCATAGGCACTATTTTCCGTAGAGGAACCCATCGCAAACTCATCACAGTTAGTTTTCCCCAAAAAGACCGCTCCCGCTTCTTTCAATCTTTTAATCACCGTTGCGTCATAAGGTGCGATATAATTATCCAAAATTTTTGAAGAAGCGGTTGTTCTCACGCCGGAAATGCAGAGATTATCCTTGATTGCTCCCGGAATTCCTTCAAGCAGTTCGATCTTTTCACCGCGCGCGATTTTTGCATCCACTCCTCTGGCCTGTTCCAGAGCCATTTCGTTAGTCAAAGTCAAATAGGCGAAAATATCCTTATCCTTCTTTTTAATCACATCGAAATAATCCAACGCTAATTGTTCTGCTGTAATTCCCTTGTTTATCAACTTTTCATGTAATTCTCTGATCATATTTATTTTCAATTTCAAATTCCTACTGTCCAATGCCAAATCAATTTCGAAGCTCAAAGCTCAAAAACTTGGTCATCTGGATTCATAATACGCTTTTAACTTTATCATACCCATTTTTACCTTCAGGAAATAGCTCAACAATTTTTTCCCTATTCGCAAAATCCACTATTCGATCTTCTCTGGAAACATCATTCATGCCAGTAATATGTGCAGTTGGCAAAACCCCTGTCACATCCACCTTGTCGAGTTGAGCGATCCAATCCAAAATCGACGACAAATCACGGGAAAATTTATCCGTTTCTTTTTCGGTGATTCCAATTCTAGCTAAATTCGCAATGTGTCTTACTTCGTCTTTTGATATCATATTTTTTAAATCAAAATGCAAATCTCAAAAATAAAAATGACAGATTAAGATTAAAAATGTATCCCAATGATTTTGTATTTTACATTGTCATTTTCCATTTTACCCCAATCATCCCATCATCTCCATAAGCCCCTCTTCATCAATAATCCTCACCCCCAATTCCTGAGCCTTTTCATATTTCGAACCGGGATTTTCGCCAGCAATCACATAGTCGGTTTTAGAACTAACTGCTGAAGAAACATTCCCTCCTGCTTTTCTAATCATATCCTTAAGAGCATCTCTTGTAAAGTTCTCAGCCTCTCCGGTAAAAACAAAGGTTTTGCCTTGTAATTTCCCACCGGACGAGACATATCTCGTCTCTACCTCAATATTTACACCCGCATTCTGCATTTTTTCTAGTAATTTCACATTCTCAGCGTCCAAAAACCACCGGCTCAGACTTTCCGCTGATTTATCCCCAATCCCTCTAATACCCATCCAATCTTCTTTCGAAATTAACGGAAAATATCTGATAACTTCCTCCAAGCTTGTGATTTTAAAATCTGCCAATTGAGAGCTTTTTTGAAATTGAAAATTAGGATTTTGAAATTCCCTATTAATCGCCCCCGTAATTAATATGGCGGTTTCCTCCCCTGCATAACGTATTCCCAATGCATAGAGGAATTTTTCTAAAGTTATTTGCTTGCTTTTTTCAATCGCTAAAATTAAATTATCCGCTGATTTCTCGGCAAAGCGCTCCAGTGGCTCCAGATCTCCTTTTTTGAGTTCAAATATTTCCGCCACATTGGAAATCACCCCTTCGCCCACCAATTGCTCCACGATTTTCTCGCCCAATCCGTCAATATTAAAACCTTTTTTGGAAACAAAATGGATAATTTTTTCTACTTCCACCGCAAAACATTTCGGATTAGCGCAATAGAGCGCCGCACCTTCTTCCTTCTTGCTTCCTATTTCTTGCTTCTTAACCGGTCCGCCGCAAATCGGACAAATCGTCGGCATGGAAAATATTTTCTCCTTTCCCGTGCGAAGTCCAACAAGCGTTTCTGTGATTTCCGGAATGACGTCCCCCGCTTTTTGCACCACAACCGTATCCCCAATGCGCACATCAAGGCGGCGTATCTCATCTTCATTATGCAATGTCGCGCGACTGACCATTGAACCCGCCACCAGCACCGGCCGCAGATGCGCTACCGGCGTGAGAGCTCCGGTTCGTCCCACTTGCACCAAAATATCTTCCACCACGGTCGTCACTTTTTCAGCTGGAAATTTATAGGCAATGGCCCAGCGGGGTGATTTTCCCGTATAGCCCAATTTCTCTTGCAAAAACCGTGAATTAATTTTGATAACAACCCCGTCAATTCCATAATCTTCCTTGTCTTTTTTTCTTGTCCACTCGGAATAATAGTTTTCAATCTCTTCGACACTTTCACACAAACGATAATTCTCATTTACTCGAAACCCCAGCTCCTCTAAAAGCTCCAGCTCCTCAATCTGTGTATTTGGAATTTCCACTTCTTGCTGTTCACTTCCTACTTCTTGCTTCTTGCTTCTT
>DAIEIZ010000027.1 GCA_027351145.1 Candidatus Moraniibacteriota bacterium
AATTATTCCGACTCCAGAGAGTGTGCTCTTAGTAGAAAACAATTTGAATAATCGTCCGAGAAAGAAAAATGATTACTTGACGCCAAATGAAATTTTTGAAAAACTGACTCTAGTGGTGCAATAATATCTTGAATTCACCAATCAATTCTTCCTGTAACCTAATCATGAAAACTTAACAACCGAAAATTCCCAAGAAAATATATTTAAAATTAGCCACCATATATATTATTCCAGGATAAAATATTACTTAAATTTAGCTTAGGAAAAAATCTAAGCCATAGTAAACCCAAAAAATCCACTTATCAAAATTATTTAGGCCGTAAAACATTATTAGGGAACCTCGTTCAAATTGAGCGTCCTATCTTGTAAGCCACTAAATGCTTTTGATACCAAGAGACCGACCTCAATCCGATGGTCGGTCTTTTCGTTTCCCGAAATTAGTATATTCGGGAAAATGCCAAGAAAGTTTAGCCAAAATTTAATAGATGGTCTCATTGAGTATTTTTGGAAATGCCATAATTTGACGATTTCCGATGAGCAGGCCGATGAATATTTGGACTCATTGGCTGAACTTTTTATCACGTTTAATTCCATGCGGGAATGACGCATTTTGCGCCGTCAGGCGCAAAGGCGGAACTCCGCATAGTAAGACTTGAAAAGCTTCAAAACGCCAAAAGGCGGATTTGGTTTGTTCGAACCGATTTTAAAGCTTTCACAGAAGGAAAAAGGAGCTTTCGCTCCTTTCCATCCTAACTTGTTGAGGCAATGGGATGCAGTCGGAACTTATTTGGTTTCTGCTATGGTTTTAATGAAATAAAAAAAACACCCCGCCGCTTCCTATTTCTAAGAAGCTACGGGGCTTGTTTGTTCTCTCGGGAGTTCATCCTTTGAGAAGCGTTACTTTTTTGCAGGTGTTACATTTTCGGATCCAGGTTTGAACAGCCCTCCGAAGAAATCACTTATGCCGGAGGGGAGCCACCACAACGAAACGTTGGTGGGGAGCTTGCCGTCGGTCTTGTTGCCGAACGAGCGTAAAGCCTCGGCAGCCGCCAACGCTTGAATCGTATGCGTATGCGGAGAAAGCTTGAGAGCAATGGCTTCATCCTGAATCGATATATAGCGCCGGTTTATTGCATCCTGCACGCTCTTGTCGAACTCAAACGTGTCCGCCCAGCCGATGTAGTCCAGCGTGATCCCGACTGTCTTCAGGTACTTTTCGAGATTAGTCTGGACGCTGGTCATGATTTGTTCGGCTTGAGCATTCGCTTCATCAAAGGAACGCTTGGTGAACTCATTGCCCAGTAAGGCCTGCACCTTGTCTTTTACGACACTGTCCATCACCTCGGTCAGATTGCGACCGTTATACACGGAAGTAAAGATAACCTCGGGTTTGGTGCGATCACCTGCGGGGGGCTTCACGCCGAAACGGAAGAGAAATCGGGGCGAGTCATCTTCTGTCACAGAGGTAGCAATTGCGATCCCGACTGTTATGTTGAGACCTTCCTTGCTCTGTACCGGAAATCCCTCGTTCTTTGTAGAGGTTCCACGAGCAGCAGAGGCAACCCATTCCCGATTATACGGCGTACGATCAACGATGATCAAGCGTCCGGACGGAACGTAGAAGTTACTGAAAAATCCGGAGTTTTCGAGTTTGGTATGAGGAATTATATACCGCTTGGCTGCGATTTTATTCGCACGCAGATATTCCTCGGATCCGAACTTGGCTTGGTCGTTTTTATTGTCGCCAACATCCTGGATGAAGAAAGCCGACTCATTTGGAAGAATGAAGTATGGTTCAGCATAGTCGGTCTTGTCATAGTAGGCAAACGCCTGCGTGCTCGCCAACAGGACAAAAATGATCACTGCAAGCGGAACGCCACCGGACTTGATGAGAGACTTGAGAGGCTTCCACCAAATCCAGACGAGAACAACCAGCAAAACGATTACTGGAACGCCGAGATTACTGAAAAAGTTCATTCCGAACTGCGACATGACGTATGCCGAATCACTACTCTCGAACTGTTTGACAGCAATCTTGCCCGCTCCCAAAGTGGCTACGGGATTCAGGAGGTAATTGATCCAGCCATAAGCGAATACGGCGACCACCGTTAGAATGCCACGAATGACAAGCCCACGGAAACCATTGTTGTTTTCTGTTTCGTTGGTGCTCATGCTTTCTCTCCTTCTTTCGTTTGTTGTTGTATAATGCCATTACTACCTTTATTCTCAATCTCCTGCAACACACTATTGGTTGCATTTTTGAAAACTCGAAAAATCCTCAAAAATGCAACCAAAAGTGCACCAATAATTTATCAATGAACTAACAGGGTATATTAGCACAAAAAACAGCAATAGTCAATGCAGGCGTCAATTTTATAATTTTATCGACATGTTAAGGCTTAAATAAAGCATAATTTTGCTATTGATTTTTATGAGAATTTGAATCAAAATAGAATTACAACTGAATTGACCTAAACCCAACTTTTAGTTGGGCATGGTCTCAAATCTATGAACACAAAGACGGTCTTCTGATCGGTACTGTGTTCATAGTCATATCTCGAAAGGGATATGGGGATTCGCAAGAGTTCCGCCGACGGGAGACCTTTTTTGTATCCAAAAAATATGAATTTATTTTTACTCATCATCCCAATTTATATAATTTTAGCCTTAGTGGTAATATTTTTAATAATTTTAATCCGGCTAAAATTAAAAAGAAATTGGCCATATCTTAAAAAAGATTCTCTCCTTACGGAGGCGGAAAAGAAATTTTATTTTGTCCTCACTGAAATTATCGGAAACGATTATCTAATATTTTCCAAAGTCCGCATGGCTGATTTATTATATTTGCCTAAGATGAGCAATAGCGATTTTTATCATTACCAAAACAAAATCCAGTCCAAGCATGTGGATTTTTTGATTTGCGACAAAGAAAATATTAAGCCAATTTTGGCGATTGAATTGGATGATTCATCACATCAAAAAATGGATAGATTTTTGAGGGATAAGCTAGTTGATAAAATTTTTGAAAGTGCCAAACTTTTCATATTGCATGTAAAAGCTTCTAGCGATTACAACAAGGAAAATTTACTAAGCCAAATTAAGCTGTCAATTTGACTTTAGCCCGTAAAGCACGCTATATTAAACTGATTTAACCAATCAGTTTTTTGTATGAAAAAAGAACTGGAAAATGCCATTGAAAAATACAAGAACAGCCAAACATCGCTTGAAGCCTATCAGGCTATTTCGGATTTTATAAAAATAATCATAGCCATTCCGAAATTTGTTGAGCATGTTGAAAATGAGGGCGAAAAAATACGCCTTGCTCAAATTGAACTTAACGCCGACAAAGGCTGGAATTATGGCTTGCGAGGAAAAGAGTTGGATGATCATAACAAACGCCGAGCTAAAAAACATGACGCTCTTTTTCAGTTAGACCTAATGTTCCCATTGCGAAATTTGCACAATATTCACTTGGGAATCCAAGAAGAGAATATTATCAATAATTCCGACTGGCTTTTTCATCGGTTTAGCCCTGACGACCCACTACCGGAAGAAGACAAGAAAGAATGCCGAGGATTTATTGATAAACTTTATAAAAAAATATTGCCTTTTCTCGGCAAGGAAGAAATCATAGATTTTGGTTTTGATTCCGACAAAAGCATTTTATATTTTCAGTCCAAAGAGATTCGTATATCCATAAAAAATAACAAATCGAATTCTCATTATATCCTTGAGCATATTTTTAAAGATGAAGACAAAAGTCAGCAATTTCCCTTTTCTGAAATAGCCGAAGATACTTTTGATGACAAGGATTATAATCCTGAAAAATGGCAAAAATATTACCGAGCTTGTGAAGCAATCAATAAAAAAGTATACGAAGCTACCAAAATTGATGACTTTTTAAATTTTTCCAGTGGTAAAACTGCTTGGGTAGAAATCAATAAAAAATATCTAAAATAAAGCAATTACGGCTTTACGGATAAAATAGCGTAATAGCATTATTGGAAAATGGCACTACAAATCGTGGTGCCGTTTTTTTATGTCTTACAAATTCAGCCAAGAACTTAGAAGCGAATTATTGAGTATTTTGAAAAATACCATGCTTTGACGATTTCCGATGAAGAAGCAGACGAGTATCTCGATTCATTAGCGGAATTATTTATCACATTTAATTCCATGCGGGAGTGATTGATTTTGCCGTCAGGCAAAATCAAAACTCCGGCATAGTTTTACTTGATATATATAACACTTAATCAGAAAAAATGTTTACAGATTCAAAATTAGTCGCGGCCGGAAATATTTTTGATATTTCCAGATATGGCAAAAAAATTTGGTATGGCTCTCTTCCTGAAAGCCGAGTAATAGCAGGTGATAGAAAGAAAAAAATGGAAGGAAGTCGAAGTGACGCTTCATATTTCCGAGCCAAAGCAGATTTAAAAAGGCAGATAAATGCCAATGCCTGGCAATGGTTTGATGACAAGGGAAAAGTTTTTATCCCAATATTTATTACTCTGACATTTGCGGAAAATATTACCGAAGTGGAAAAGGCCAATTATGAATTTACAAAATTCATTCAGCGAT
>DAIEIZ010000039.1 GCA_027351145.1 Candidatus Moraniibacteriota bacterium
TCTTACTGACAGCAAGAATAATCAGACACAATCTGAAATAAAGCTAAGCGAGGTTAAATTAGGAGAGTCGGCCAAGGTCGATTATGCGCCAAAAACAAACAATCTGATTTCTTTGACAGTTGCTCGGGTAGTGCTAGTTAATTCAATAAATAATAAATAAAATGAAAACAAAAAAGCTACTTCTTTTATTTCTCCTGGCTAGTTTTTGCTTGACGGGTCTTAGCGTATCAGCAGCTACTCAGACGCAACCAGCCACTTCGCAAAAAGCCACTCGTATTGCCTCGGTCAATATCTACTCAGCAAAGATTGTTTCTCAAGAAAAAAACAAGTTAAGTCTGGCTTTCAACCTTTCTAATCGCGAGTTCGTTCAGCCGGATGTGCGCTATGCCGTTCAACTTATCAGGCAAGACAAAGCGGCGAAGGTGCTGGTGGATGAAAAAGTTTATTCCGAAGTGATTAATTTAGGTGAAAAAGAAACTATCAGTAAAAAAATTGACTACCTTGCCCCGCAATACTTGAATGGAAAATTCCAGCTTTGGCTGACTGCTAAAAATGCCAGCGGTATGACACTGGCTTCGGTTACTCCAGGAGAAATCACGCTGGACGGTGATAATCAATATGCGGAAATTCAAAATACAACTTGTTATCTCAAGGTGACCGGAGAGGCAGGGGATAAAAAATATTTCTACAATCAAGGCGTGGATATTAACAGTGCGGAAAAGTTGATTGCAACTTGTGACGTGTTGAATAATTTCGCTAGTCCGCTAACACTTACTCCGCAGATCAAAACTTATTGGCGAAGCACCTTTGGCAAAGTGGTTGAAGACAATAAAGAGCCCCAAGTCAGTATGAGTTTTGAAGCAAAAAAGCCAACCACCCTTAGCTTTGTTTTGCCAAAAGCTAATGTTCCTCAGGCCTATGACGCAGTCCTGACGCTCGTTGACAGCCAAAATAAACCACTTTCTAATCAAATAATTTTTCACTATGTACTGAGAGGACCAAGCGCTACGATTCAAAATTTTACTCTCAATAAAAGCTCCTATCAAAAGGGAGATATTGCTAATGCTACTTTTTTTTGGACTCCGTCAGCGGATAGTTTTCCTGGCTCACGCTTAGGAGTATCGGATGATGGACGTCTATCTTTGCAAGTTGAGATTAAAGATGCTAAGGGTATGAGTTGTATCAACTCAACTAACAATACTTTGGATATTGCAAAATCCACTCTCGCATTTAACTATCCCATGATTGCTGCGTGTGCTAGCCCCAGGATCACCGTGAGCATTAAAGATGCCAGTGGTAATATTTTAGACAAGAAAGAATATTCCTTGGAGAGTCAAGCTATGAAAATAGTCACGCAAAAACCGGCTGAAAAAAATACTGGCAAGGCTGGCAATGATGTTATGACATACGTTATTATTCTAGTTATAGTTTTTCTGCTTATTTCTTTGGCACTCATTTATTTTAAAAAAAAAGACAGCAGCAGAATTGCTAGGCTAGGTCTTTTTCTGTTTTTTGTTGCAGGCGGTTTATTTTTTGCGGACAGAGGGGTGAGGGCGGATACGTTTCAATTGGGTGGTGATGGAATACATAGTGTAATTTTTAGTGCAAGCCTGGATGCTGATTCCTATCTTCCCGGAGCGTCAATTCATGCCACAGGGGGAGCTGACTATGGAGGATGTTCCAATCAAGGACTTGCGGCATCAGAGAGCGTGAAAATAAACAATAGGACATTAACTTTTTTTTCTTATGCCTCTGTCGGCAGTTATTATGTTGGCTATAATCCAATCAATCCCTCTGGCATTGTTCTTTATGGTATTGCTGAATCAGCTGCAGGAAATTATGTTGCAAAATTTTATGGAAGTCTTAACCAGGGTGGTCTGGGTGAGCTTGAATATGATGTACCTTACACTGTTTCGGCTTCTTGCACCGGTGCTAATCCTGATCATGCCACGCTTTGCACTGGTGATGCAGATGGATTGACTGCTGATGTTGCCAAGACGCTTGTTGCAACTTGCGGAACTCCAAAATGTGAATATACTTGTAATGCCGGGTATGAATTAGTTGCCGGAAAATGCGAACTAATATCTGACGGTATTTGCGGACCGGCTGCCACTGCTTATTCTGCAGCGGCGACTGGTTTTGCCGGTGTATTTTGTAACCCGGGTACGCCGGATGTTACTCCAACTGCTTTTCCAGCTCCGGGAGAGGAAGTCACTTGGACATGCCGCAGCCTGACCGGAGGCGCAAATTCTCCGCTTTGTACGGCTTCGAGAGCATACTACTCTTGCGGCGGAATCCCTCCTGCTTCACCGAGCATTAAATGTGCAGGAACCGATATGCAAGTTACAAGCCCGACTGATTGGCATAAAGTTTCTACTTGTAATACAGCCAATAAATGTGAATATGTAACTTGCACGCATGGACATACTTGTTCAAATCCATCATGCACGGCAGGAGTTTGTGAAACATTGGTAAGTGCTTGTGTGCCGGGTTGTCCTGGTGATTGTGATGCGATAACTTGTGCTCCAAAAACTTGTCCTTGCAATTCCGGAGGTTGGGAAGAAAAATAGATAATCAATAAAATCAAATCTCAAATATCAAGAGCAATATGTTTGGTCAGGATGCATCAAGGACTAAGGAGAATAATATGACAGATGTCATGGGTATCGTGGAGACTATCGCTGAAAAAATGCTTACTATCAAGGGTCAAGAATTAACCGTAGTTAATATTAATGGTTCTGCTCCAGTTATGATGATTGCCGCTGGCGCCGGTCAACCGGTTGTTAGTTGAATGGCTGATTTGAAAATTGGAGACTCTGTTAAGGTTTCATATGATAAAACTGCTGAAGATGCTACAATGATTTTCATCATAAGGACACTTGTTGTTGAAAATAAATAATTCAGGAGATGATGGCAACAGTGCACTGGTTAAGTGCTATTGCATAATAAGGAAAGCTAGGTCAGAAAGCACCGGGTCAATCTGGTGTTTTTTGCTGAAAGGGAATCTGTGTTTATTTATTTTAAAAAGTGTAGTAGAATACATCTAGCATATAATATGAAGCATGCAATGCAGGATGAATTTAAGGTTTAAATCTTTTGTTTTGTGTTATGTGTTTTATGTTTCATGGATTTATGTTTCTAAAAAAATTGGAAATCAATGGTTTTAAGTCCTTCGCAGCAAAAACAGTGCTGGATTTTTCGTCGTCCGCAACTGATGATAAGGTTCGCGGAATTACTGCCATTGTCGGTCCGAATGGTTCGGGAAAGTCTAATATTGCTGATGCAATGCGCTGGGTGATTGGAGAGCAGTCCATGAAAAATTTGCGAAGCAAAAAAACGGAAGACATTATTTTTGCCGGTTCTGGAAAAAAAGCTAAATTAGGCAGCGCTCAGGTCACACTCTATTTTGATAATACTGAAAAAAGATTGCCGCTCGATTTTACGGAAGTGGCAATCTCTCGAAAAATTTTCCGTAGTGGTGAAAGCGAATATTTAATCAATGGTTCGCGTGTGCGGTTGCAAGATATTGTGGATATTTTGGCAAAGGCCGGGATAGGCAAAGAAAGTCATGCCATTATCAATCAGGGCATGGCAGACTCGGTTTTGAACGCTACGCCATTGGAGCGTCGGTTTGTGATTGAGGAAGCAGCCGGGGTGAAGCAGTATCAGATAAAAAAAGAACGCTCATTGCGCAAGCTGGAGACAACGAAGATAAACTTGGTACGGGTAGGCGAATTAATTGAAGAGATCAGTCCGCATCTAAAGGTTTTAAAGCGCCAAGCGGAAAAGGCGGCACAGGGAGAGATTGTGGCGAAGAATTTGAAAGAAAAACAGATCAAGCTTTACACTTATCTTTGGAATAAATTTAATGCCGATAAGATTAATCTGAACGAGGAAAAGGATATGCTGGGGGCAAAGATGAACAATATCCAGCGTGAAGCGGACAAGCTCTTGGATGAAGTGAATCGGCACTCAAAAGAGGAAAAAACAAATGAAACATTGCAAGAATTGGAAAAGTTGCAATGCGAAAAAAGAAACAGATTGAATGAGCTTGAAAGGGAATTGATCATTTCTGAAGGACGAATTGAATTGGAAAAAGAAAAGCAAAAAAGTATTCAAATTATTGAGGAAATTAAGACTCAAAGCCAGCCGGTGGATCTGAGTTATGTCAAGGGTAATCTGGAAGAAATTAGGTGTGATCAGGAAATTTTGGTGCAAAAATTAAATTTTGCAAAGGATTTGAATGATCTGGAGGCAGTGAGAGAATTGGCACGAAAGATTCAGAAAAAATTAACTGAACTGAAGGGGGATATTGAAAAGGGCAAGAAGGAGACCTCTGTTCCAGTGAAAAAAGCGGAGGTAAAGCCAGTTGCAGTGGTTGCCCCAGTCGATTCTCAGGCCATTATCGATCTCAAAGCTAAGTCTTTGCGGGTGCGGGAGGAAATTCGGGCGCTAGAAGAAGATTTGCAAAAAATTGTCAAAGAAATTCAAGCTGAAATTGCGATAGATCGCAATCGACGCCAGCAATATTTTCAAGTTGAACGCGAGTTGCGCCTAAAGCAAGATGAGGCCAATTCTTTCAAAGATAGGTATAATGATTTTAAGATTTCTCTGGCCAAGATTGAGGTGCGCGAAGAAGATTTGCGGGCACGCATTTTGGAAGAGCTGAAAATGGATGCGGAACTTCTCGAAAAAACATTGGAAACAATCGATCAATTTTCTTTGGAGCGAGATATTGCTAAGTTGAAATTTCAAATGGAACAAATCGGAGGGATCGATCCTTTGGTTGTGACGGAATATAATGAAACGGAAAAACGTTTTCAATTTCTGACTACTGAATCTGCCGATTTGGAAAATGCATTGGTGTCGCTTCGCGAAGTAATCAAAGAGATGGAAAAGAAAGTAAATGAGAAATTTCATGCAACTTTTGATGAAATTAACAGGGAATTTTCCAAATATTTCCGGATTATTTTTGGTGGAGGTGATGCGCATTTGACTAAAGTAAAAATAAAGGCGCGACGAACAAAAGATGATGCGCCGGAAGGAGAGCTGGCTGATCGGGAGAATGAAAGTGGTGATGAGTTGATTTCGTCAGCGGTCGTTGTTGGCGAGGATGATAAAGATGATATTGGGGTTGATATCTCTGCTTGTCCGGTGGGCAAGAAAATCAGTAATCTTTCGATGCTTTCCGGTGGAGAAAGATCACTAACCTCTCTGGCCTTGCTTTTTGCGATAATCGCGCATAATCCGCCACCTTTTTCCATTCTTGATGAGGTTGAGGCGGCGTTGGATGAGGCTAACTCCAAGCGTTTTGGTCGTATCATTCAAGAGCTTTCCGGTAGTACGCAATTTGTGATTATTACGCATAATAGAGAAACAATGCGCCAAGCATCACTGCTCTATGGCGTGACAATGGGAGAGGATGGAATGTCAAAAATGCTTTCAGTGAAAATTGATCAAGTGGGGAAGGGTGGAAAGATAATTCAATAGGAATAGGTTGGGCTGATTGAGTCGCTAAGACGCTTTGGTTGCATAAATAGCCTCATTGCTTTTGCGTGTCGAACTTGATATTTTTTAAAATTACTGATAAGCTGAATTTCAGGTGTTTTGTCCGATTGTAACGCTACGCGGAGTATTTTGCAAATTGAAGTAGAGTATTTGGCAAATGGCCCCATCGTCTATCGGTTAGGACGTCAGGTTCTCATCCTGGAAAGAGGAGTCCGACTCTCCTTGGGGCTACAATGACAAAAACTATCGTTAGCAACGGCGGTAGTTTTTGTTTGTGTTTACTGGCGGGAAATAGTGTGTCATAATAATAGTGTCAGTAAAAATAATCCGCAAATTAATGAACAAATCGCATTTGATATTTCTTGATACGGAAACGACCGGCATTGGACCGGAGGATCGACTGTGCCAGGTGGCGTATAAATTTCAGGGTGTGGAAAAAGAAGCGCTGTTTAAGCCGCCGGTTCCGATTGGGATTGACGCTATGGCAGTGGCGCATATTACCAATAAAATGGTAGCAGAAAAGGAAGTTTTTTTAGATAGTGCGATGCATAAAAAATTGGCGGAGATTTTTTCCGGAGAGCATATTCTTGTTGCTCATAATGCCGATTTTGATGTAGAAATGCTACGACGGGAAAAATTAGAACCAAAGTCAATGATTGATACTTTCAAATTGGCCCAGTATTTTGATGTTAGCGGGGAGATTCCTAAATATGCTATGCAGTATTTGCGCTATTATCACGAATTAGAAGTGTTGGATGCTACGGCGCACGATGCGCTGGGAGATATTCGTGTCTTAGAGCGATTGTTTGATTTTTATTTTCAAAAAATGCTTCTTAGTGGGAAAGGCGAGGTTGCTGTTATTGAAGAGATGCTGAGAGTATCTTCACGTCCAATTTTGGTCAAGAAATTTAATTTTGGAAAATATATCGGCATGAACGTGTCAGACGTGGCGACAAAAGATCGAGGTTATTTGCAATGGCTTTTAAACGAAAAAATTCGGGCACGAGATCAGGATGGGAATAGTGATGAGAATTGGATTTATACTTTGGAGCATTATTTGGTTTAAATAAAGAATTATTTGAAAAAGACTAGTCTCTCGACAAGCAATTAGTTTTTTAGTATATTATAGAGACGAAAGTAAAAATAAACCTAAGAGCTAAATTGATGGAAAATAAGCTGATTGCCACTGAAATGCTTGGTAGGTATAAAAAACGACTGGACCCTTATTTGAAAGAGTATTTTTCAAAGAAGATTATTCAAGCCAAAAAAGTTGATCCATTGGCAGTAAAAACGATTAAAATAATTGAACGGTTTGTGCTTTCCGGTGGAAAAAGGGTGCGTCCAGCTCTTGTTTACTATGGATATCTGGCGGCCGGAGGGAAGGAATCGGAGAAAGTGATCAAGGCGTCTATGGCGATAGAGATGGCGCATGCATTCCTTTTGATTCATGATGATGTCGTTGACCGTGATGACGTTCGCCATGGAATTGAAACAGTGCATGAGACCTATCGGATTTTAGGTGGCAAAATGAATCTGTCTAAAAGTGAAGCAATGCATTTTGGCAATTCCATGGCGATTATTACGGGAGATTACGCGCATGCCATGGCCAATGAGATTTTGTATGACATTGATTTTGAGCCCGGAATAATCCTGGATGCTTTGCGGGAAGTTCAGTCAATTGTTTCGAGAACTATCCCTGGTGAAATGATTGATATTATCATGGGCGCAAAGGGGTCAGCAACAGAGAAGGAATTAGCTCGAATGCACGAGGGAAAAACCGCGCGGTACACCTTTGAGGGACCATTGCACTTTGGTTGCGTCTTGGCCGGGCAAAGAAAAAATACTAAACTGCTAGAAGCATTTTCTGCTTATTCTCTGCCAGTAGGCAAAGCGTTTCAAATTCGAGATGATATTTTAGGAGTTTTTGGTAGCGAAAAGAAATTGGGCAAATCCGTCGGAGCTGATATAATAGAGGGTAAGCAAACATTTTTGGTTCTAAGGGCGCTGAAAAATGGTGATAAGAAACAGAGAGCGGAGATAAATCGATTGCTTGGCAAAAAAGATTTGACAGAAAAAGAAGCGGAAATTTTTCGTGGAATAATCAAGGAGACCGGGTCGCTGGATTATTCACAAAAACTAGCAGAGAAATTAGTCGCAGAATCGTTGGTCGCAGTCAAAAAAGTTGAGTTTAAAAATAATGAAGCAAAGGAGTTCCTAGAAGGTATTGCAGAATATATTATCAAAAGAGAGGTGTAACTATTTATTTAGATTATGGAAAATACGTTGGAAAATATGCCGCAGCACGTCGCAATTATTCCAGATGCCAATCGGCGCTGGGCAAGGGAGCGAGGACTTCCGCCCTGGAAGGGGCATGAAGCAGGGGCGGAAAATTTTGAAAAAATAATCAGTTACTATTTGAAAAAAGGAATCAGATGCTTATCTATCTGGGGATCGTCAATTGATAATTTAACTAAACGACCAATAGAAGAAAAAAGAGCCCTTCTTAATATTTATAAAAGATATTTTACCAAAATGTTGGAAGGGCGGGAAATTGTCGAAAATGAGGTACATGTGAATTTTATCGGTCGCTGGGAGGAGCAATTTCCTGATTCTCTAAAGCAGATAATCTATGCAGTAATGGAGAAAACAAGGCATTATCAAAAACGTATTTTGAATTTTATGCTAGCTTATGGCGGAACGGATGATATGCTTTACGCGATTGAAAAAATTAATGCTAAATATGGGAAAAGGGTAAAAATTACAGCGGAAATACTCAAGGAAAATTTAATGACGGCAAATGTTCCGGCAGTGGACTACATGATTAGAACCGGAGGCGAACCGCACAATAGTGCTGGGTTTATGATGTGGGACGTGGCGGACGCGCAATTGTATTTTTCTCAAGATAAATTTCCTGATTTTGATGAGAAGAAATACGAGGAAGCGCTGGAAGAATATGCGAGGAGGCAAAGGAGGTTCGGGGGGTAGTCCTTATGAATTTATATGAATGTACGAATAGTAAAATTAAATTTAAGTTAATTTCAAAGCTCAAATTTTCAATGTTAAAATAAACTCAAAATCCAAGTGTCAAAAAGATTTTAAACTTTGAGCCTTGGATTTTATTGGAAATTTGATATTAGGATTTTGAAATTTATGGAGATAATTTTTTAATTCATATTTATTTTTTGCAGCGGTAGCTGTAATTAATAAGTTATATATTTTTATGGAAAAGGTTTTTACTGATCAAAATTTTGATCAGGAAGTATTAAAAAGCGAAAAGGTTGTGCTGGTGGATTTTTGGGCTCCTTGGTGCGGACCATGCTTGGCAATGGGACCAATCATTGAAGAATTGGCCAAAGAATTTGATGGTAAGGCAGTGGTGGGAAAAATTAATGTGGATGAAAATTCCAAAACAGCGCAAGATTTTGCGATTATGTCGATTCCAGCTCTGAAAATTTTTAAAGGTGGAAAAGTGGTGCAAGAATTTGTGGGTATGCAGGCGAAGGAGACTTTGAAAGATGCGCTAGAAAAAGCGTAGTAAATTTTCAATCATTATGCAAGTTCAGGCGTCTCGCGCAGGTTCAGGCGTCTCGCCTGAACCATCCAGTCCTGGAAAAACTAACTTTTGCAAACAATGAAATAAAAAAACAGAAATGCCTTCGATAAGAGTATCAAAAAAAGAAAATTGCGGAGTATATTTTCTTACAATTACAGTTAAAAACTGGTATTATGTTTTAGACAGATATTATCGTTGGAATATTCTAGCTAACTCCCTGGGTTATTTGAAAGAAAACAAAAATCTCAAGCTCTATGCTTTTGTGTTTATGATTAATCATATCCATCTGATTGTATCCTCGGAGGACATCGCTGGATTTCTAAGAGATTTTAAGGGTTTTACAGCAAAGGAAATTTATAAAAATATTCAAAAAACCGAGCCGAATCTCTTAAAAATTTTTACCAACGAAAAAGGAGAGTTTGAATTTTGGGAAAAAACCAATATGCCAAAAATCATAGAAACTGAGGAGTTTTATCTTCAAAAAGCAAGCTACATTAATGACAACCCGATTAAGAAGGAGTATGTTATTGAAAATAATCACTGGTATTGGTCTTCGGCTAATAAAAATTGTGAATTAAAAGCAGATGATATTAATGATTTTATCTTCCCAGGAATGAAGGGTTCAGGCGAGGACGCCTGAACCTGCATAGAAGGGCGCCTGAATTTGCATTATAAAAAGACGCCTGAATCTGCGTAGCTTAATTAAAAAATTCAAAAAAACTTTATGCAAGAAACATACGACTTAATCATCATCGGCGCGGGGCCAGCAGGGCTGGCGGCTTCAATTTATGCTTCGCGGTATAAGTTGAATCATCTCCTACTCGGCGCGACGATTGGCGGACAAATCAATGAAATTCGAAATTTGGAAAATTGGCCAGGGGATATTTCCGTGTCTGGTTTTGATTTGCTTTCGCGTTTTGTCGAACATGCAAAAAGTTTGGGCGTGGCTCCGCAGAATGAATCGGTTGTGTCGGTGAAAAAAAACGAAGACAACATTTTCCAAGTAGAGACGGGAAAAAACACGCACAAGTCGCGAGCTGTTATCATGGCAATGGGCAGTGAATATCGCAAGATGAATGTGCCGGGCGAAAAGGAGTTAACAGGAAAGGGCGTTTCTTATTGCGCAACGTGTGACGCGATGTTTTTTAGAGAGAAGGTGATTTGCGTGGTGGGAGGAGGAAATGCGGCAGTAACCTCGGCACTTGGACTCACTGATTTTGCGTCTAAAGTTTATCTGATTTATCGTGGAGATCGTTTGCCGGCGGAACCAGTGTGGCTGGATAAAGTAGTTGTTAATCCAAAAATCGAAGTGATTAAAAATACTAATATCATTGAAATTAAAGGTGATCAAAAAGTGGAGAAGGTTATTCTTGATAAAGCCTATAATGGCGAAAATCACGTGGATGTTGATGGGGTGTTTGTGGAAATTGGATCTGAACCGGGCGTGGAACTTGCCAGGACAATAGGAGCGGAAATCGATGAACAGGGTTATATCAAAGTCAATGCTGAGATGAGCACGAATGTGCCTGGCGTGTTTGCGGCTGGTGATATTACCAACGGATCAAATAAGTTTCGCCAAATTATTACCGCTACAGCAGAAGGTGCGATCGCGGCGAACGGGGCGTATAAAATGTTGAAATTGAAATAAACAAACCTATGAAAAGTCAAGAAAGTCCTTCGATTAAGCTTTCTAAGAAAATCGGCGGGAAAATTGAAATTTGCAGTAAAGTTAAGCTGACAGAGAAAAATCTGGCGGTTTTGTATACTCCGGGGGTAGCGGAAGTTTCTAAAGCTGTTGCCGAAGATAAGAAGCTCTCTTTTTCTTATACAATGCGCAAAAATACCGTGGCGGTTATTTCTGATGGTTCGGCGGTATTGGGCTTAGGCAATATTGGTCCGGAAGCAGCATTGCCAGTGATGGAAGGAAAAGCTTTGCTTTTCAAAGAGTTGGGCGGGGTAGATGCAATTCCGATTGTGCTGGCGACTCAGGATACGCAGGAGATAATAAAAATAATTAAAGCTCTTGCGCCGACTTTTGGCGGAATTAATCTTGAGGATATTTCTGCGCCACGCTGTTTTGATGTGGAAGAAGCGTTAAAAAAAGAATTGGATATTCCGGTTTTTCACGATGATCAACATGGAACAGCGATTGTTGTTCTTGCAGGCCTTATCAATGCTCTAAAAGTTGTCAAAAAAGATTTAGCGAAAATTAAAATTATCATTTCCGGTACGGGCGCGGCAGGCGTAGCGATTGCCAAGTTGCTCTTAAAAGCAGGAGCAAAACATATTATTATGTTGGATCGAATGGGGATAATTTATAAAGAAAGAGATGGAGGATTGAATAGTTCGAAGATGGAAATCGCAAAAATTACGAATCCAGAAAACGTCAAGGGCAATGTGCGCGATGCATTAACTGGCGCCGATGTATTTATTGGCGTTTCCGCGCCGAACATTCTTACGGAAGAAGATATTCATCACATGGCTAAAAATTCAATCGTGTTTGCTATGGCCAACCCCATTCCGGAAATTATGCCGGATCGTGCCAAGGCTGGTGGCGCGCGGATTGTGGCGACCGGTCGTTCTGATTATGCCAATCAGATTAATAATGTTTTAGCTTTTCCGGGAATCTTTCGCGGAGTTCTCGACAATCACGTGAAAAAAATAACCGAAGAGCATAAAATCAAGGTGGCCTACGCGATTGCCGGTTTGATAAAAAAACCAACAAGTGATAGAATAATACCGGAAGCGTTGGACAAAGGTGTAGTTAAAAAAGTGGCTAGCGTGTTTAAAAAATAAAATACCTGTTGAATTGTCCGAGTGTGAAATTTAATCGGGTGAAAAATATGAAAATTTATCGTAAAAAAATAGAAATAAAAAGTAATACGAGCATAGAAATTATTGACATTACTGCCAAGGTGGAGGAAATTATCAGTCAGTCTGGGGTGAGGGAGGGAACGGTTTTGGTGTATTCTCCGCACACTTCGACAGGAATTTTTGTTAACCATAATGAGCCGATGCTTTTGCAAGATTTTATGCGAGTCCTCAGTCGCATCGCGCCGGTTGAAGATCGTTATTCTCATGATCTTTTCGAGTTGGCCAAGAAAAATAAGTCTGACGGACGAAGCAACGGTCATTCTCATTGCAAAGTGATGCTTTTGGGAATTAGTGAAACAATTCCAATTGAAAAGGGACACATGATGATCACAGAAAAGCAGAATATTTTCATGGCTGAGATGGATGGTGCGAGGACGCGAGAGATAATCATTCAGGTGACAGGGCTTTAGGACGCTTAAGTTTGTTAGGGGGTTTTATATATGAGTAAATTGGTAAATGATCTTGTCAAAAAGGGATGCCTGAGAACCAGTCGAACTGTTGATGCTTTTTCGGAGATTGGCAGACTTGAATTTGTGCCAGAAGAGTTTGTTTTGCAAGCCGATATTGATGTGGCTTTACCGATTGGTCATGGCCAAGCAATTTCGCAACCATCAATTGTTGCCCTGATGTTTGAACTTCTTGATCCTCAAGAGGGGCAAAAGATATTGGATGTTGGTTCCGGTTCCGGTTGGACAACAGCACTTCTTTCCTATGTTGTGGGAGAAAAAGGAGAAGTTGTTGCGATTGAAAGAAACGCATCTTTGAAAAAAATGGGCGAGTATAATGTTGATAAATTTAAATATATCAAAGATGGACGAGCTCAGATTTTCTTGGGAGATGGCAGCGCTGGTCTTCCGGCTGAAGCGCCGTTTGATCGTATCTTGGTTTCGGCTGCGGCAGAGGAAGTGCCCGAAGCGCTAAAAGACCAATTGAAGATCGGCGGGAAGATGGTTATTCCAATTCGAAATAGTTTGATATATCTTGAAAAAAAAAGTGAAAATGAATTCATTAAGGAAGAATACCCCGGCTTTTCCTTTGTACCTCTAATTGCTAATTAAACGAATGCGTAAAATGGTATTTTCTCTAGCTCTTCTTTTAATCCTCCTCCTTGGCGGCCTTTTTTATTTTAGAAATCAAGTTTATTATTCGCATGGAGCGGAAAAGCAGGTGGTGATATTTGAAGTTAAAAAAGGTGACGGAAACGGACTGATCGCGGCTAATCTGGAAAACAGGAAATTAATTTCCAGCAAGCTCTATTTTTATTATTACATTTATACTAATCATTTTCTGAATAAGATTATGCCAGGATCATACATGCTTAGCGGTAATTTGACTATTCCCGAGATTGTGCACGCAATTACCAATCCTGAGGCGCAAGCTGTGAAAATTACTTTTCCCGAAGGTCTGACTGCTCAGAATATGGCAACGCTTCTTGATAAAAATGGTTTTGATGGCGATGGTTTTTTGCAATTGGCCAACAATGTTCCGGAGAGTTTTCGCAAGCAGTATGCTTTTCTTGCCGACACAAAAGCGACCAGCCTCGAAGGTTATCTATTTCCCGACACCTATTTTTTCAAAAAAGAGTTGACAGCGGAAAGTATTGCCAGAAAGATGCTGGATAATTTTGAAAATCGGATGGATGATTCAATTTTGACGGAAATAAAGAATCAAAACAAGTCGCTAAATGATGTGATGATTCTTGCGAGTATTGTTGAAAAGGAGGTGCCAACTGTTGCGGACATGAAAATCGTAGCGGGTATTTTTGAAAATAGATTGTCGATTAATATGCCTCTGCAAAGCGATGCAACGCTTTCATATATCTTGAACGATACAGTAGATAGCCATACTATTGATCAAACTAAAATGATTTCCCCGTATAATACCTATAATAACAAGGGATTGCCACCGGGGCCGATTGCTAATCCCGGGATGCAAGCAATTTTGGCAGTAGTTTATCCTCAAAAATCAGACTATAGTTACTTTTTGACGGCGGGAACCGGGGCGGACAAAAAAACCTATTACGCCAAGACCTATGAAGAGCATTTAACCAACAAGCAAAAAGCGGGGCTATAAGATGGATGGTTTCTCCCAAAAGGCAATTCACTAATTTTGCCAGTGAGACTTAAAAAAAGAGATTGCCCCACTCTTGACATTTTTTAAAAAATAAGTTAAAATTTTCAAAATCGAGTTCATTAAAAAAACCAAATAATCGATTGGCGATTTTTGGCAATAGCAAGGCTTTTCAAAAAGGAGATTTTTATGAAAAAGAGTGTCGCGTTTTTTTTGGTGGTGGGTCTTTTTTTTCAATTGTTTTTTTCTGAAAAAGTAATCGCGGGTAGTGTTAGTGATGACAATTTGTTTGGGAAAAGGATTGAAATTGCCAATGAATGGCTGGGCAGTTTCAATAAAGAGTTTGATAAGATTAATGATTCAAAGCTTCAAGAGATTAAAGACTTTTTTTCCAAAAAAGTTGTTGTTGCCGCCCCGCGTTCTTGCGGGCTGGAAACACTATCTAGAAATAGAAATAAGGACGAGAATATAATTATCATTCCGATTCTAAAAAGTGATTGTACCTTGAATAAGAGTTGGAAGAATTTTTATGAATCAAAGACAGTCCTTGAGTTTTTTCTCAAGGAAAGGTTTTTATTTATTAATTCT
>DAIEIZ010000043.1 GCA_027351145.1 Candidatus Moraniibacteriota bacterium
TCTTACCACATCCAGAGGGACCAATCAATCCTACGCAATCCCCCTTCTCAATGTTGAAAGAGAGATTTTGAATTACATAGTCCTTTTTATCTAGATACTGATGACTTATTCCAACCACGTCAATCATAATGTCTCCTCCTTAATAGATTTTCCTTTCATGCCAAGGAATAATTTTTCTTTCGAGGTATGTTGCACATTTGGAAAGCATAAAACCGATAGCTCCAATCAGAATCATATCAATGATCATAAGATCAAACTGCAGATTAATCCGATTCATTTGGATTGAATATCCCAATCCCGATTGACCAGCAATCATCTCACTGGCAATAATCGCCATCCAAGCCATCCCTATCCCGATTCGAATACCGGTAAATATCACTGGTAGCGCCGCAAAAAAGATAACCTGCATCAAGAGTCGTAAGCCCCTGATTTCCAATGAGTGAGCAGTGTCATGAATAATGCAAGAAACGGATTCTGCTCCTTCATAGGTATTCGTAAAAATTGGCGAAAAGGCTCCGATGCCCACTATAATATAAGCGGGCAATTCTCCAATGCCGAACCAAAGGATTACAAAGGGAATCCACGCTATCGGTGGAGGAAATTTGGGAGCATCAAGCAAGAAACAAACTAGCTTGCTAGATTTTATTCTGTTTGGCAGACCGCTTCTTAACAATCCAAATAAAATTCCCAAGACCATTGCCAGTAAAACTCCGACAAAGACTCTCCTTAAAC
Source organism: Candidatus Moraniibacteriota bacterium (assembly GCA_027351145.1). Lineage (GTDB taxonomy): Bacteria > Patescibacteriota > Minisyncoccia > Moranbacterales > UBA2206 > UBA9630. Next base: position 733 of record DAIEIZ010000043.1, read on the forward strand.
TTGCCCAACAATTGGCAAGGATAAGAAGAAAGTCAATTCGGTTGCTCATAAATAACAACCAATCCCAATTCATCTTCACCTCCTTAAAACTGCATCCGTGGGGCAAGCAGAGCTCACCCCGGACGCGCAGTCCCTACGTTAATTGATCTTTGAGACAAACTCATTTGTCACATACTGCCGCATATCGACATGTTCATTCAGTTTCTGAGCGAGAAAATCAGCGCCTTTCTGCATCAAAGTAAAATCGTCTTCAGAAAAAGTCACTTTGATTTCATCGCGGGAATAGGCTGACACATTCGGCTCAATTGAAGCCGCAATATTGCACGCTTCCTGATTGGCAGTTTTTAATTGCGCTTCTGCCATAAACCACTCGTTTGCCTGAAACACATTTTGCCGATAAAAGTCATAGGCGTCTTTAATGCTCTGCATCAACTTGGTGGCAATCTCAGAGTCTCTTTCTAAGAGTTTCTGATTCATGAGCACCAGAGAGCAAACCTTTCCCACATCAAGCACACGAATAAGACCCGTTGCTTCAAAAATAGCAGGGGTCGGATCAAAGCCACTCAGGGCATCGACAGATGTCCAGTTGGTCTTGTCTTTTGTTCCCATAACGATTGGTCCCTGCTCCATGATGCCAAGATTGATGACCTTTACATCCTTCTTCGGATCAATCCCAACCCTTTCCAATGCTTCATAGGTAACCCTCTCGGCTGCCGCGCCAATTGGAATGCCAATTGTTTTTCCCTTAAGATCCGACAGACTTCGGATAGCCGATTCAGGTGGAACATAGGTCGAAGTCCTGTTGTACATTAGCCGGCCGATGCCAATCCAGCCTTTCTTTTTTGAAAATAAGGCTGCCGCTGGCTGATCCGCTGTGAGAATCACATCGACTTCACCGGCGATAGCCAGCTCATTCAGCATTGGTCCATATGTCCTGCCGATAAATTCTGCCTGAATGCCATTTTTTTCCAAGATACCGGAATGCTTTAAAATCTGGACAATTTGTCCTTGTGTAGCCCACGGCACTTGCCATCCAATACGTACTTTCGTAAGCTCTTGCGCCCATACTGTACTTGTAAATAGCACAAAAACCGCCATAGCCACCAAAAACACCCGATTGCTCTGCATTATTTCACCTCCATTACGCAAATTGTTTAGGTACACAAGCGTCAAATATGTAATTTGATGCTTCTAGCTACTATTGAGCAAAAATTGCTTTTTGTCAAGAACAAAAAAATCCTACACCAGAATCTGAAGCATAATTCTTTTTCAAGTAAAAAAGCTCTTGCTAAAAAAGAGCTCTTTACTAAAAAATTCAAACCAGTTGCATAATAAATATCTCACTCGCTATCTAGTTCTTACTTACTCGCTATATTATTTAACCACCCACCTCCACAATCTTCTTCACCTCAATGACTAATTCCGTCGGGGTAAATTTTGATTTTGGGATGAAGCCATTGGCACCCAAGTCAATCGCTTTTTTGCGATTATCCCCTTCGCCGATGTTGCTGAGCATAATAATCTTGATGCTAGGGTCAAACTCGCCATTACGTAGGCCTTTTATCAAATCAAAACCATCCAGTTCTGGCATAATCGAATCGGTCAGCACGATGTCCACTTTTTCTTTTTTGGCAATACCTAGTGCAATTTTGCCATTTTCCGCCAAAAACACTTCGAAGCCGGAATCAGTGAATTTCTTTTGATAAATCTCGAGGAGCATCAAATCATCCTCGGCGATAAGCAGTTTTGGCATAATATTTTTTTTAGATTAATTGTCAGGCCTAATTTTACTGAAAATTTCTTTGATCTTTTCCGCCATTTCTTTTGTGGTCAAACTTTTTCGAGCAATAAAATCAACCACTCCCAACCCTTTGACTTTTTCGCGGATCTCATTGTCATTTTCATCAACAAACATCACGACAGGAAAACGCTTCATTCTTTCGTCATCTCGCATATGTTGCAAAATATCCAATCCGTTATGCTGGCCCACTTTCACGTCCAAAAGGACAACGTCAAAATGATAATCATACAAAAGATACTGTGTCGCATCCCACTCACTGTCAGTCGCCATGACAACAACTCTTTCCGCCAGAAATTTATTTGATTCGGCCAGTACAGCTTCTGGATCTGTTATGATAAAAAATGCATATACTTCTCGTTTGATTTCTTCCGGCATATTGTTTTATAAAATTATTTCTTATCCCCCACTTGTTCCAAAATTTCCTCAGGAGTTTTCACTGGCAACTCAATAATAAATTGCGCGCCTCTATCCTTCCCCTCGCTCTCCACGAAGATTTTACCGCCATTTTTTCCCATAATCAAGCGATCAACATAGAGGTTTAGTCCCAGCCCATCAGGATTAAAAAGGCTGGTGCCTTTTGCGCGGGAAATTTTCTGAAACAACTTTGGGTTTTCTTCCTCCGATACGCCGATGCCGGTATCGGAAATTGTCACACGGATATTTTTTTCCACCTGCTCAAGCTTAACTGTCACGCCACCTTTGGTCGTATAACGCAAGGCATTATCCACAATGTCTGAGATGACTTTGCGCACCTTGACGCCATCAATGATGAGTTCCGGCAAAACAGTTTTTGGTTTTTTGTATTCCAAATATAGCCCTTTATCTTTGGCTTTAGGGACAAAAGTGTCGACAATTTCTTGGCAAATCACTTCCAGCTTCTCCGGCGCGAATGTAAAATCCATTTTACCCAGCTCAATGCGAGGAATATCCAGCAGCTCTTCAACCAAACTCACCATTCGCTCATTACTATCATACACACCTTTCAACACCTCATGTTGTTTCGGATCGATTTTTCCATACGATCCTTCAAGGAGCATTGAGACATAGCCCTTGACGGCAGTCAGTGGTGTCCTGAGTTGATGTGAGGCGATAGAGATAAACTCAGATTTAGCTTTGTCCAGTTGCATCATTTCTTCTTGACTCATTATTTTTCCATTAACTTTTTAATTTCCTCTACCAGTTCAGCGGGAATAAAGTGCGATTTATCAATAAATTTATCGGCACCGGCTTCAATCGCCTTCTTTCCATCCTCTGTTACATCATAATAACCAGTGATAATAATTTTCATATTGCTTCCCTCTTGGCGTATTTTTTTCACAATTTCAAGCCCACCCATAATCAAACTCACTAAAAGCACATCAGCTTTTTCCTGCTCAATAATATCAAAAACCTCTTTTTCATTGGAAGCCACAAATACCTCAAAACCGGAATCGGAAAACTTTTTCTGATACAGATCGACTAGAAATTTATCATCCTCTGCGATTACTATTTTTGGCATAAATTTAAATTATTTTTTATCTGCCATTCGTTCCAAAATTTCCTCAGGAGTTTTTACCGGCAATTCAATAATAAATTGTGAACCCTTGCCCTCTCCTTCCGACTCCGCCCAAGTCCGTCCGCCGTGGGCTTCAATGGTCAATTTCACCAAATACAGTCCCAGTCCGGTGCCATTAGCATTGAGCTTGGCAGCATCTTTGCGAGAAAACTTAGCAAATAGTTGAGCAATGTTCTCCTTGGAAATTCCACTGCCCGTGTCGGATACGGTCACGCGAACAACTTGACCGGCAATCGCTTTTTTCTCTTGATCTTCCAGGCTTTGCGGTTTGTAGTTGGAAGAAGACGCCAGTTCGACTTTCAGTTCAATCTTCCCCGCTGGTGTATATTTTACCGCATTATCTACAAAATTGAAAATGGCCTCAAAAATTTTGCTTTTATCTAAAACTAATTCCGGCAAAACCGTTTTCGGTTTGGCATATTCGAGCACCAGATTCTTTTCTTTGGCGGTCGGCTCCACATTGACATAGACGCCTTGGCAGATATCTTCCATCTTTTCCTTGGTGAAGTTCAATTCCATTTTTCCCGACTCCATGCGAGTAACGGCCATCAAATCTTCTGTCAGGTGAATCTGCCTGTCATTGGCGGCATTGATATTTTTCAAAACCTTAATCTGATTTTCCGGAATTTCTCCATAGGAACCTTCCAAAAGCATTGCGAGGTAATCCTTGATCGGTGTTGGCGCATGCAATAATTGATGATTGACTAAGCCGATAAATTCCGTCTTGGCAGTGTCCAGTTGCTTCAACTTATCATTGGCAATCGCCAAGGAATCGGCCATTTTCTGCAATTGCTCTTTGCGTTCACTGATTTCCTTGTTCGCGACTTCCAGAGCCTCTTTTCTTTTGCTGATTTCCCTATTAGCACTACTTAATTTTACATTTTTTTGATCAATCTTTTTATTGGCAACTTCCAGCTCTTCTTTCCGTTTGACTTCTTTTTTGACCGAACGAATTAGCATCCAGCCAAAAACAATCGCTATCAGTAAAGTAAACGCGGTAAGAATTTTATTAATAGTAGTTACAATAAAGGCAAACTGCGATGCAATAAGAATTATCAAAGCAACAACCAACGCTTGAGTGGCAATAAGCTTTGCATTTAAAAATTGATGCTTAACGATGGCATAAGAAATGGAAACAATCAGCCAGATAATTCCTATCGGCGCTAGGAGAGAAGCGTTCGGAAAACCAAAAATTTGCAATATTACATTTATTATCAGAACCCATGTGACAGAAAAACTAAATCCATAAAGAATAATCTTTAGCTGTTTTTTTGCTTCATTATTTTTAGTTTTGAATTTTTTAAAAAATATAACCAACGCCCCAGCCGTATAAAATATTATTACTGCCGCGAATAGCCAATAAAGTGGTCCTGCTATAGTTTCGCATTCAGGGGGATCAGTTAAGCCCTGGACATTATATTTCGTAGCTGAAAATATAATAAACGGCAACATGGGCAATAGGAATAAATAAAGATTTCTTTTCGAAATTGTTGATTTGTTTTCCAAGTCATCAGAGAAAAAATACACAAAAATAAAAAAAATAGCTGGAATAAATCCCCCTATCGCTGAAAGTTTATCATATAACAAAACAGAATCAAAATCGGTACTACTGAAATTTAACATATTAAATAACATCCATAGTGCAATGATAATTGAAAAAATAAAAAATAACCTATTGGTTATTTTCTTGTAATTATTATAAAAAATAAAAAAACCCAATAAAACAGTAGTTGCGATTGCAGGTATATATAGATAATTCAGAAGAAATGGTGGCGTGCTACACATAAGCGATATTGCTTTTTTATTTCTTGTTTAAAATATAGCACATAATTTAAAAATAGCAAAAAGAAGAAAAATAAAACTCCTCATTCACATGATTCTGCGATGAGGAGCTCTAGTTGTTAAGAAGGATACATACCCTTTATCGATTTTACCAAACAGCTAAATTTATTCCACCAATAACTCTCAATCCAGTTTCGGCAATTCCCCCGAAGTCTTGCTGAAAGGTTATCAGCGGAGACACCTCCAATCCGTAGATTTTAATCGGAGTTGAGATTGTGCACCTGGCGAAGCTAACAAACATTGGGTCGGTATCATAGATACCACTATTTCCACCTGCTTCTAGCTTCAACGCAATCAACCATTCTCCGATTTTGAGGAAATCTTCTTTCTCGGCGCCGATTTTCCACACAAAACCACCGCTACCAATGAATTCTTCATGAAGAGAAAGCATCTTTTCAAGATACGCAAATGGCACAAAACCGCATACTTCTTGAAATCTGGCACCGGCATAGGCCCCGACAGAATCCCCCTCCATATTACTCAGCGTGTCCACGTTATAGTACACAACGCCAAGGTCAAACGTAATGCCCTTGAGCTTGAATGACTCACCGAAATACACATCAACCTCGTCAAAACCTTTCTCGGAAATATAACTGAGGGCTACAAAATACAGCCCTGATGGATTGTGTGTCAGTAAAAAGCCAGCTGTTGTCATCAGGCCATTAGTATATTCGCCTGTATTTTCGTTGATATAGGAAGAAAAAACTCCTAATTCTACAGAAGCTGAAAAAGTTTTATCTTTTTTTTCTTCAGCTACTTCCTCGGCCATTGCTGCGGCCGAACTGAAGAAAACCATAGACAATAGAATCAAAGCTGTGTATATTATTTTCACTTCATTCTCCTTTCTTACAGCACACAAGTCCCTTCTAAATAATCGAAGGGCTCGTTGTTGCAGTCTCGGTATTTTTCTATTCTTCTTACCGTATAAATCTTAAAGCTTTTTTGCACTCTTTCGCTCAGCCCATTAATTATTCTGCAATGAAAAGAAAAGTCGCAAACGTTTCTCATGTTCGCTTCTTTGATCATTTCAATAATCAATTGCATCCCCAAGGCTTTTCCTGCATCATCCACATTGACATGGTCAACGTAGAACATGGGAATGTCGCTCAGCTTCAAGAGAGGGTCCAATTCCAGATATTCAGGAACGATGTCGTTATGCGGTCTCGCCAGAATATACCCTGAAATCCGACCATCATCGTTTTGATAGATAATGTTAATATTTTTTGGATTCAGGAACTGATATTCATAATACTCAACATCTGAATCCTGCCACGTTCCACTTCTTTTCCCAAGATCAATAATTTGAGCAACAATCTCCGGCCTGAAATCAGCCGGTTTTAATATCTTGAACATATCGTATCCTCCTATAGATAATTCAGTAGTAGTTCAAAAAAGCAAACAAGCAAACTGATTCCTCCACCAAAGACGGCGGTACAAAAAACACTGCCGAGAGCAATAATCTTGAAAACTTCCCAAGGTTGCTTTTCGGAGTTTTTGCGAAAAAACAGATAACTGGCGATTGGGCTCGGCCAGATTGAGAGAGTGACAAAAGTCAGTTTCTTACTATTCCTGATAATTTTTTTCACTTTCAGGAATCTGCCTGTATTATTTTCAATCCAATTCTTGCCAAGTTCCAAAAAAAGCACGTCTTCCTTGAGAAAGTCATATAGATAGACTCCCAAAAAGTTGACTAAAAGGATTGATGGGTAGAGTGGAACAAATACAGCAAAGCCGAATTTAATTCCCAGCCATGGCAGATAAAACAGATCAAATACATAATAGATCGCCGTTGCTAGTGCATAGGCGAAAGTAAACTTTACAGCTTTTTTAGTTTTCATGCTCCCTCCTATGCGTTGAATTTGAGAAACAGACCATTTCTGTTTCTGCTATGCTATTGTCAAAAAACAACTCTAAACAGTAGCATATTTTTCCTTCATTGTCAAACGAACCGGCGATCGATAGGCGCGAAATCCCCTTAGTAGAGACTTTTTCGCGATTTTTTCGATAAAAAGAAAAGCGCCTTTTTCCCCGAAACTGGGGATAAAGACATCTGAGCGCGACACACGAGAAAAATGTTTTTTGGCAATTCCTTCCACAATTTTGATCATATTCAAATAATAGCCATTAGTTTCCGAGGCGCCGGCTTGGATACTCATCCAACCATTTTTTTGGAGCACCTTTGAGGATATGGCAATCAACTCTTCATAGA
>DAIEIZ010000054.1 GCA_027351145.1 Candidatus Moraniibacteriota bacterium
TGATATTATGGATTCTGATTATGCTGACATAAGCGGGCTTGTTATAAAGCCTGAATTTCAAAAGCAAGGTTTCGGGCGAAAGGCGATGGAACTTCTATTTGAAAAGCTGAAAGAATATAAAAAACTTTCTCTTTGCGTGCATCCGGATAATCACGCTCGCAAGCTTTATGAGTCGTTTGGATTTGAAGTGGAATCGCGCAAAGAAAATTATTTTGGAGATGGAGAGCCAAGATTGATTATGGTAAAACAGCAAGATTAGTTTTTAGGGGTAGTAAATTCAAAGAATCCACCCTTGTTTTATTTTTAAAATTAAAATTATGTTAATTATTTCAATCAATGTTCAGGAGCCATATCACTCCTTTATTTTGGAGGGAAAGAAAACTATTGAAGGTCGTTTGAATAAAGGTGAATTTGCCTCAATTAATGTTGGAGATATTTTAGAATTGGAACCAGAAAAAATAAGGTTTTCAGTTATTGAAAAAAATATCTACAAAAACTTCAAAGAAATGATAGAAAAAGAAGGTGTTGAAAATGTTATTCCCAACAAGAATGATATTAATGATGCAGTCGATGTTTATTATAAATTTTATACTAAAGAGCAGGAGCAAGAATTTGGTGTTGTGGCAATAAGGATAGATAGATTGAAGGAATAATTTACTACTTCATTAAGGCTTTGGCGCGCTCCAATCTCATCTCAACTTGCTTCCAATTTTCCAAAATATTGGTTCGAAACATATACCCTAGTCCGTTGCAAATTAGTTCTGATTTTAATAATAAATGCTAAAGGTTGGATTTAGTGTATAATAATAAATATTGAAATGCAATTTATTTAATAATTATGGAATTAATAAAAAAAGTTAAAAGAATTGAAGTTAAAAGATGTTTTGTATTTTCTCAAAGATTCACATCCAAAAAAATGCGAAAGGCGGAAGTCAAAAATTATATCACCAAGCCAACCAAGGAAACATTTTCAAGAAATTTGACTGCAAACAAAAAAGAAGTTTTGAAATTAAAAGAAGTAAAGCTGGATAAAATTATTTTTGCCGAATATCCCAAAAGACTTAAGGCATATGATAGTGTTGAGTGGTATATCGGATATGTTGATGCGGATGAGATTGGATTGTGGAAAGAAGCAGGTGGACTTCCAAAATCTTGGACTCGCGGTTCGCTTAAAGGGTCTGCTGATAAATTATCAAATGAAATTAGAAAAAACAATTCCAAATACTCAAGAATTAGAGCATATAAAGTTGTTCCAGAGATAATTGAATTTAAATCAATAATTAAAAAAGAAAAATATTTATTGCCCATAGTTCTTCCAGGAGGAACCAACGCTAGTTGTCGCAGGAATATGCTTAGGATGGAAGGAGATATTGATGACGGATGCATGCGTTCGCTTGCGTTTGTCATTAGCGGGGACAGAAAAATAAAAGCTTATATAGGTGTTAAGGTTGAATAGCTTATTTAACTGAATTTATTGTTGTGGCAGGAATATAAATATAATTCCATATTATTCACTAAAAACATGAAAGAATATTCAGACATTGTTGATGAAAATGGAAATTTGACTGGTGAAAAAGAGCTTCGTTCTGTTGTACATGAAAAAGGCTTGTGGCATAGAACTGTCTATATATATTTTTATCACATAGCAAACGGTGAAATCCAGTCATTGCCACACCTAAGATCAAAAATTAAATCTTCTTAAGTATAATTATAAATAAATGCGCTAAAGATTTTAATATTTAAAATCAAAAATATCATTCAGATCCCAATTTTCCAGTATATTTGTCCGAAGGTCATCTAGGCATCTGTGTCAATATCCAAAAAAACATCAAAAAAACGTTTTTTGCTTGGGCATGACAATATACCCCCCAAAATTAACCAAAAACCAACCACAAATCGTATTACTGGCATAAAGGTTAAATATTTTTGAAAGGAGGTGAAAAATGTATGCGTGAGAATGTAAAAATCGCAGGTGGCATAAATTTAGTGGCCGGTTTGTGGTTGATAGCTTCGGCATTTGTGATGGCAGCTGGTTTTTATAGTAATCCGTTTATTGTCGGCACCCTAGTGGCTGTTTTCGCCCTAATTGAGCTTGTAGATACAGAAAGTTCTATGTGGGTTGGCTGGGTTTCTGGTCTTTTGGGTTTTTGGTTGTTAATCAGTCCGTTAGCCATCACAATGGCAACTGGTGCAGTTTGGAATAGTGTCATTCTTGGCTTAATTGTTCTCGGTTTTTCTCTTTGGGGCATGATGTCTTCGCCTTCAATTGGTCGCGGACACCCAAGTATGAGTTAATGAGGCGAGATAATAAGCAGGAGTTGACTGTGCCAAATAAAGCGAAGGAAATAAGGTCATTACAAGATCTTATTTCTTTATTTAAGGCGCATAGATTTGTTTGCACTAGGCGGTGAAATCTGCTAGTATCATTATTGTAGGTTTAAATTGAAAAAGCGGACATGCTCCTCTTGTTTGCAGAGATGTCTCCGATGTTTCTTTGTTGTTTTGGATTTTTTATGAAAAAAATATTCCTATTTATAGTAAGTCTTTTTTTATTTGCAGTCTTCTCTACTAAGCCTTCTCAAGCGGAAAGCATTGTTCCTGCCGGCGTGGAGCATGTTGATTCGGATAGTGTGGTTATGAATATCAATGCTGATACTACGGTTTCTGTCACTGAATCAATTGACTATGACTTTGGAGACAATACCAAAACTGGCATAACCCGATACATTCCATTGAATTATCAAGACTTAAGCGGGACGAATTATTCCATTAGCGTGACTGATCTTTCCGTCCTGGATGAGAATGGAAATTCATATATTTTCAAACAGTCCCGCTTTCAAGGCGATGATAAGAAAAAAGCTTACCTGAAAGTCGAAATTGGCGATGAAACACAGCCAATAACCGGTGCTAAGATTTATGTCATCCACTATATCATTTCTGACGCAATAAAATTTTTAACCGATCATGATGAGCTCTATTGGGATATTACCGGAGACAAATGGCCGGTCTATGTGGGGCATCCGGAAATTAAAATAAACTTGCCGCAAAGAGTTGATCGCGATAGCGTACCTAAAGAATGCTTTATTGGACTGCGCATGGCTACAATTCAGTGTATTGATAGGATTAATAATAGAAAAGATCCCGATGCCTATTATTCCTACAAGGGGGTGGTTGCCGGCGAGAGCATGATGACCATAATGGGGTTTCCTAAAGGTGTTGTCCAAAAGAAAACAACCCAGCCGGGTAGTGTTGCGAACACACTTGCAACCGACCAAAGGAAACAAGGAATTGTGCTTGTAACCATAGCTGTTCTTGTTGCATTTATTATTTTTACTAAAATTTATTTTAAAAAAATAAAAACATTTTTCTCTGGGAAAAAATGGGTAGAGAAATTTGCAGTATTTAGGGAGAAGATGAAATTTACTCACGCTCATCATATTCATAAGATTAAAAATAAAAACAGGAAATGGTGGATCACTTTGGGCGTTATTTCATTTATCTTTTTGATTTCTGGCTGTGCCACTCTTTGGAAAGTGAAAAACACCATGAATAAAATTTCCGTCAAAGGCGCGTCGCTTGGCAATATCGTTCAGGCCAGCTTTGACAGTCAAGGTCCGCTAAAAGGAGAAAGTGATGGCCAAATAAATGTGTTGCTGATGGGCGTACTTGGCGCTAATCATCCTGGCGGAGGGCTGAATACAGATACGATTATGGTGGCCAGTATTAAACCGAAGGAAAATAAAATTTCTCTTGTTTCCGTTCCGCGGGATTTGTGGGTGACAGATCCAGGGAAAAACACAAAAAGCAAGATAAACGCTGTTTACGCTTATGGAGAAGAGAAGGGGATGGGGCAGGGCATTGCGGATATGGAGAGTTTGGTTAGCGATATCACAGGATTACCGATTCATTACGCCGCAGTAGTTAGCACCAAGGGATTTTCTCAATTGGTGGACACCTTGGGCGGAGTAGATGTTGATCTAGCAAAACCTTTTGATGAAAGTTCTCAGTTTGAAGATATTAATGTTTGTGATTCGGATACATATACGATACCAACAGGAGAATTTAAGGAAAGAACAAAGAAGGGAAAAGTGGTTGCGAAATACCCGCTATGTAAGAATAAAAATCCGGAATGTGGTGGAAATTTTTCTTTGCCGGTTGGCAAGAATACTTTGACCGGAGAACAAGCGCTTTGCTTTGTTCGCTCCCGCTATCAAACTAGCGATTTCGAAAGAGCAAAGAGGCAACAACTTCTTTTGCAGCAAATCAAGCTTAAGGTTGCTCAAATCGGATTACTTGATTTTGGAAAAATTAATTCCATCTTGAACAATCTTGGAGACAATGTGCGAACTGATATGCAACTTCCGGAAATGCGAAGATTGCTGGATCTTTACAAGGGAATGAATAATCCAAAGATTTATCAAAAAGTGCTTGAGGATTCAAAAGAAGGATTGCTCTATTCTCCCGACGCGACCCCGGAGACTGGTTTTATTCTTCTTCCAAGAGGGGATAATTATGACAAAATCAAGGACCTTTTTCAACATGTTTTTGATTCTAAAAATCAATCAGATATTAAGCCAAAAATTTAGCTTTCCAGTCTCATGATCAGCCATTTTAAAAATTTATCAATCCAAAACAATGCTTAGAATGTTTGAAGGAGGAGCGGATGGGATTGATCCGCCAAAACCAAAGCAAGAAGATGGTATCTTGCACGATCAAGTGCGCGCTAGTTTGGAGCGGGTTGGTTTTCATGAATTGCTTCACGCGGAGATAAATAACCGCCTGACTCTTTTGGAAAAAGATTCCCAGTTCAATGAATATTCCAGGCGGATTGAAAAGGGCATGGCCAATGTTCTTGCTTGGCTGGAAAACCAATATGCCCAAAGATATCCGGAAGCGATCCTTGCCAAAAAGAATCATTCGGATGGTCGTATCGCGGCTATTTTACATGACATCGGAAAATCGGGACCAGTCAATGCAACCCCGGAAGAACAGCAGGTTATCATAAAAATATTCGCGCGTGAAAATATTCGCAATTCAAATGCGCCAGTAGCGGAAATTGTTGCTGAAGCTTTTAATGACAATCGGATTGCAGAGGCTCTTTCGACACTTGAAAAATATGGTATTGGCGGAAATACGACTATGCGTGAATTTTGGGATAAGCACGCCCAGTGGACGCATGATATTTTGGAGCAGTATCCGCAAGGTTTGAATGACCGCATCAGAATTATTGCCGGATCGCACCACATTAATCGGGGAGTCAATCCCTATAACTTGCCAGATGAAGAAGTTCTCCTTTCCGCCAATATTATTGGAACTTTGGAAGAATATATGGAAGCCTTGGAAGGCAGAGTGCTAATTGCACTGGATCAATATGAGGCTGCTATTGAACGTGGAAAATTGACTCATGAAGCGGCACTCGAACGAGTGCGTGGCGGAATGGTCAAATATAAAAATGACGCGCTGATGAAACTGGTGTTTGATGCGGTTGATGAATTGGGAAGGAATGGGGAGATTTTTAAATGAGACTGGTGAGTTTTCTTTTTTTGTGGTATAATAAACTTATAAAAAATCAAAAAATAGTATTTCGGGCAGAGGCTCGAAATTTAATGGAATAAAACAAAAAATATGACTGAGATTCAAATCTTTCAATTGTTCGGACTAACTTTTTTTGCCATTGGCATAGGAATGCTTGGTAATCCGAAATTTATCAAAAACATTACGCAAGAACTTGATAAGTCAACTGTGGGTATGATGTATGGCGGACTCATCAGTCTCGCAATTGGTTATTTTATTGTAGCTTTCCATGGTGCCTGGGGTGGCGGTTGGTCGTTTTTCATTACCATTATGGGCTGGCTTGCAATTTTCAAAGGCTTAGGATTACTCATGCATCCGGTTGGCATGCTGAATATGTATAAAAAAATCATTAGCAAAAAAAGTCACGCAATTGTCATTGCGTGGATAATTATTATAATAGGACTGCTTTCTCTCTATTTCGGATATATTGCATAGGGACTAATTGATTTGGCCGGTTGAATAAAACTTCTCATGGGATTTCATCGAAGACTTTTTTATTTGGCATGTTTTGCATTGATGCGTGTGACAGGTTGACAATTTGAATTAAAAAAATATGTTCAAAAACTACATCGCGTACGCAAAAGACAATCCCAGAGGCCTTTGGTTTAAGCAGAAAAGGTTTGGCTGGGGCTGGACACCGGTCAAATGGCAAGGCTGGCTGGTGATTGGGGCATATGTCGCATTGCTTTTTGCAGCAACCAAAACAATTAACAAAGCAGCGACTAATGACGTGCCGGCTATTTTTCTTGTTTTAGTGATTTTGCTAACTGCAACTCTCTTTGCTGTTGCCTATAAAAAAGGCGAAAAACCGAAGTGGAATTGGGGTTGGCCGAAAAAATAATCAAATGCAAATAAGAAAAACGGTCTATATTCTCCTTGTAATGTTTTTGGGATTGCTCCTGGCAGAAATTATTCACTGGTTAATTGAAATTTGGCTGGTGAATGCTATGCTTGATCACGGAGTGGTACCCGTACAATATATCTCCTTTGGCGCGCATTGCTTTTTACCGCCCTGCCTGCAATTTGGTCTTTTATTTTTTGGTCTTTTTGGCGGATATCGCTTAGGCCAAGCTTGGTGGCGGATAGTCTATGTCGAACATCGGCATTGGAGAGGGAGAAAATTTGGGAAAAATAATGTTGCAAAATAATCAGTCACTTTTTATCAGCGGATTTTTTCTGGCAACAAATCTGCTTTCTATTTTTTGGACTTTTTAAAAAAATATGCTATGATAAAATTAGTTAAAAAAAATAAACAAAAAATATGGCAACATTAAAAGGAACAAGAACTAAAAAAGAGGAGAGTGGTTCATTTGATTGGCACGAAACACTTTCCGGGCTTGGTGTCAGTTTTTTTAAAAATTTCGCCGATAATCTGGCTGATAAGATTAAGCATCGAATTCAAGAAATGGCAGTGTCTTTGCAAAAGGGATTGGTTGGCGCATTTTTAATTGTCGTTGGAATAATTTTCGCTTTGATCAGTGTGGTTATCTTTATTAATGAAATGCTGGCATTGAGTAATGGAGTTGGCTATGCTATCGTTGGAATTTTTTCAATCTTATTGGGATTGCTAATTATTAAAAAATAAATATTATGGATGCAAAAGAAATTAAGGGTAGGGTAAATATTATGAAGGTTGAAGTGCAAAAAATAGCCGAAAAAGAAATCGCTAAAGCCAAAAAGGAACTTGAAAATGCGGGGAAGAAGATAGAAGAATACACCAAAAAGAATCCAGAAAAAGCAGCGATGATTTCTGCAGGAATCGGAGCGGCCTTGGGCGCGGCTGTCGCGGTACTTCTGGGCTCAACTGGCAAGAAAAATAAAAAATAACCAGTATGTCCCGTGCGATCCGCCAGATAGTGGGGGTTTTGTGATAGATTGCCAAAAAAGACTTTTTGAGTTATAATCAATAGAGGGTATATACCCTCTATTTTTTTGTATAATTAATGAAAAAGCAGCTAAAAAAACAGAATAAAATTGATTTAGGGAGCTTTTGGAGAAGTATCTGGGGGCTTCTTGCACCAAGCCATAGGCAGATAAAAAATCTGCTCATTTTGATTATGACAATGGAGGTGGTGCATTTGGGCGGTCCTTATATGCTAAAAATCATAATCGACAAGATTACCAATTTCGATCCGGCTCAACTTATAAGTATTCTTCTTTTGGTTGGAGCAATGTTTCTATTTAACCAGGTTTTTTCTTTTTTGGACTATTTCGGCGATAAACAGATATTTAATATCTTAGGGGATATCATCTCCTATCTTGCTAATGACGCTCATAAGAAAATGGTATTTTTGAGTTTGGGCTATCATGAAAAAGAAAACACTGGCAGCAAGATTATTAAAATTAATCGCGGGATCGATAAAATTGATACTCTTTTTGGAAATTTCTTTTGGGAAGTGGCGCCAACAATTTTTCAGATATTTTTTACAACCATTACGCTGTTTATTATTAATTGGCGCTTTGGAGTTATTGTATTTGTTTTCGTTCCAGCCTTTGTTTTTTTGACATTGAAGGTTAATACGATGGTTTTTCCTTTTCGCAAAAAACGCTTTGACCAACAAGAGATTGCAGCAAGTCTTATGACGCAGTCAATTGTTAATATCAATACAGTAAAATCTTTTGTGGCGGAACTTAGGGAATATTTGAAATTTTCTCGTGCAACAGCAGATGTGAGAAGCAGCCTGCTGAGCGAATATGATAAAATACTTAGATATAATTTAGCGCGAAATCTCGTAATCGATCTTGGTCGCGTGTTCGTGCTTATTTTTGGAATTTATTTGTTCATACGCGGTCAAATTACAATAGGAAGCATCGTGTTTGTTTACACAATCTCTGAAAAAGCCCTGCTTTCTCTTTTCCGCATTTCCCGTCTCTATGATCGTATTATGGAATCAAGTGAGGCCGTAGAGAGGTTATATGCCCTATCGAAGGAAGAATCGGAAATAAAAAATGATGCAAGAGGACTTCGGCCGAAAAAAATTGAAGGTATATTAGAATTTAGAAATCTGTCTTTTCAGTATAAAGATAGTAATATCCGTGCTTTGGATAATATAAATTTTTCAATAAATTCTGGCTGTGTGACTGCTCTCGTTGGACCGTCAGGTGGAGGAAAAACAACAATTGTGCGTATGATTTATCGGCACTATGATCCGACAGAGGGAAAAATTTTTCTAGATGGAAAAGATTTGCGAGAATATGATCTTTATGCTTTTCGTAAGTTCATGGCGATTGTTCCGCAAGAAGTGGAAATTTTTGATACGAGCATTAAGGAAAATATCGCTTATGCAAAATCTTCGGCTAGCATGGAAGAAATCGCAGCAGCAGCTCGCACCGCAAATGCGGAAGAATTCATCTTACATTTAAAGCGCGGATATGATACGATTGTTGGAGAACGTGGAATTAAGCTTTCCGGGGGGCAAAAGCAACGCGTGGGAATCGCCAGGGCAATCTTGGCTAATCCGCGAATATTAATTTTTGATGAGGCGACATCCAGCCTGGATTCCTACTCTGAACGTCTGATCCAGGATGCAATGGACAAAATTAGAAAAAATAGGACAGTGATTGTGATTGCCCATCGCCTAAGTACCATAAAAAAAGCTGATAAGATTGTTGTTCTTGAAAAAGGGAAGGTGGTAGAGGAGGGTAATCACATTGAACTTTCTCACCTTTCCGGCGGGCTCTATCAAAAACTAATCAAGTTGCAGGAAGTCGGGGATGTGGAATGACACAAAGCTATGGCTTAAATAATCCAAATTTGCTTGACAAAAGCCCTAATTTGGAGTTAACTAAAGGAAGATGAAACGATTAATATTGGCTCTTATAAAGCTTTATCAAAAGACACTTTCTCTTGATCGGGGACCGCTATCATATCTGGTTTCAGAGCAAATTTGCCGCTTTCATCCAACTTGCAGTCAATATACTTACGAGGCGATTGATCGCTTCGGAATATTACGTGGCGGACTGTTGGGTCTAAAAAGAATTGTACGCTGTCATCCTTGGAATAGTGGAGGATATGATCCGGTACCGAAAAAATAAGTTATTCGTTTTTAAGTTTTCAATATAATAAATTAACCTGGAATCAAAATATTTTGTTTACTGATGAGGTGAAAATTAAAGTTTATGCAGGACGCGGAGGAGACGGTGTTGTGGCTTTTAATAAGGTCAAAATGAGCCTTGGTCCAACAGGCGGAAAAGGCGGTAATGGTGGCTGCGTCTATTTTGAAGGTGTTTCCAATTTATCTGCCTTGAATAAATATAAACACAAAAAAGAATATTATGCGGAAGATGGGAAAAATGGAAAAAAGGATAATTCGGAGGGGCGTCGTGGAAAGGATATGATTTTGACTGTGCCAATCGGCAGTGTCTTGCACGATCTCCAGAATAAAAAAGAATTGGAAATCGTAAAAGTCGGCCAGCGTGTTTTGGTGGCAAATGGAGGAATTGGCGGAAGAGGAAACTTTTTCTTTCGTGGTCCATCCAATACTTCTCCAAAAGAAAGAGAGCTGGGAAAGCCCGGAGAGGAACGAGATTTTTTCGTGGAATTGCGTTTTATTGCTGATATTGGTCTTATTGGTCTTCCTAGCGCCGGAAAATCTTCTCTACTCAATGAACTTACTGCTTCCAAGGCTAAGGTGGGTAACTACGATTTCACAACGCTAGAGCCCAATCTGGGCGTTATGGAGAATATTATCCTAGCTGACATTCCTGGGCTTATCGAGGGTGCGTCTGAAGGAAAAGGATTGGGAATGAAGTTTTTGCGCCACATCCAAAGAACAAAAATTTTAGTACACTGCATCAGCTTGGAATCATTTGATTTTGAGAAAGATTATCGAATTATCAGGGAAGAATTGAAAAAATATTCAGAAGACTTGATTCAAAAAAAAGAAATCATTCTTTTTACCAAAGCAGATTTGGCAAATGACGAACAGATTTCTCAAAAAGCGGCAAAGATGCAAAAAATCAATCCAAATGTTCTAAGTGTCTCTATTCATGATCAAGACAAATTAGAGCAATTAAGAAAATACTTATTAGAATCCTTGAAAGATTAATTTAAATCAAAACGATATGTATTGGATATTTGCCATACTCTTTTCCATTGCCATTATGATTCCCGATATTATCAGAGGACCGGTATACTTTTTGGCGGAAGAGCGTGCGGAAGAAGTTGCGATTTTCATTCTTGGTTCAATTGCTTTTTTAACTTTTGTTCAAAACGAAAGGAGAATTGCCCTTCAAAAGAAGGAAAAGGAGAAAACGCAAAAAAAAATGGATCAAGCATTTAAAGATTTAGTGGATTCATATAGCTATATCGGCGAAGTGAATAGGAGAATGGATATTCTTATGGATGTGGCGCTGGGACTGGCGGATCATTCCATTCTGGATAAGAAGAAAGAAAAGGAGACTTATGAATCCATTATAAATGCGGCGATTTTTTTACTCAAAGCCAATTCTGCAACAATTCGCTTCATTGATTTGGAAAAAAATAAAACAGAAAAAGAGGTTAGAAGTCCGGAGTATTCCAAAGCGGACATTTCCGATAAAGATATGGCCAACATGGGAGAAAATATTAATGTAAAAAAACTAAAGGATGTTCTCATTATTTCGTCTCCTCAAAAAATCAAAGGCGTAAAGAGCTTTCTTGTTATTGATGGATATGATAAAAATGAAGAAGATAGGCCTAAAAATATGGAAATCCTGAAACTTTTTGCCTCACAGGCCTTATTTCTGTATAGTTATATGACAAAGGAAGAAAAGGGAATTAGATTAGCTTAATAATTTATTTAATAATTTTCTATATGCAAAAAGAAAACATAAAACCATTGGGCGAAAATGTCCTAATAAAGGCAATAAAAGCCAATCAGAAAACTGAGTCGGGAATCTTTTTACCGGAAACCGAAAGCGCAAATCGTCCCCAGGAGGGCAAAGTGCAAGCTATCGGAGAAAGCGAAAAAATTCAAGTGAAAAAAGGCCAGACTGTGATCTTTGCCAAATATAGCGGAACGGAAATTAAGATTGGCGGCGAGGAATATTTAATACTCAAGGCAGAAGATATTTTGGCAATAGTTGAATAATTTTATCACGTGGCATGCTCTTGATTTGAAAACCATCCGCTCGGGATGGTTTTTATTTCGTCACTGTATATCCATTTTTTTTCCAGGCATCTAATCCGCCGGAAAGCGCCAAGACATTTGAAAATCCAAGATCAAATAATCTGACAGCTCCCTTAAAGGCATTAGGAGTGGTGTTGTCATAAATAACCACGCTGTTTCTTGTAGGTATTTCATTCCTTCTTTTCTCAAGATCATCCAGAAAAATATTAATCGCGCCAGCCAAGTGTCCGGCATTAAATTCCTCGCTACTCCTAAGATCGATAATAATCAAACTTCCGCTTGCTTC
>DAIEIZ010000068.1 GCA_027351145.1 Candidatus Moraniibacteriota bacterium
CAGCGCTCCGAGTTTTTTGTGAATCGCGATTAGTTTTTTTTCACCGAAATTTTTTGCTTGCATGAAGCTTTTTTTCACAACAAATGGATGGAGTTTTGCGAGTTTGGATATCTCGAATTCGCTAAAAATTCCATTTTCCTGGAGTGATGCAATGCGCAAAAGATTTCGGAATTGATAGATGAACATGGAAAAAAGATAGAAGGGGTCGTCGCCATTGTCGAGATGGCGATGGAATAGTTCTATAGCCTTTTTCTTTTTATTGGCGGATAGCGCTTCGATTGTTTCGAAAATATTGTTGTTCAGGTTAGCTTTTGTGAGTAAATCAACCGCTTCCGCACTAATTATTTCCATACCGGAATAACTAGCTAATTTTGCCAATTCTTGCTTGAGTAGTGCAGTGTCGTTTCCTGCGTAGGCAATTAGTTTTTCTAGCGCGTCCTTGGAAAGCGAACTCTCTGGAGAGGTTTTTTTGATTTCGCTTAAAATCCACTGGTTAAGTTTTGATCCGGCGAGTTTTTCAAAATTTTGTTTTTTTGAATTTTCCAAAAGAAATTTGAATAGCGCATTATTTTTTCGCGGATTTCCTCCTTCCCAGAAAATCACGACAGTGTCAGTGTCGGTCTTTATTTTTTCCGCATTGCCTTTTAGGAATTTCTGAAGAGCAGTCTGCTCTTCAGTTGGAAGTTCTGCGATGATATTTTTGGCGATGAATAATTTTTTTGCTGAAAATAATCCGGAGGCAGAGAGGGCAGAACGCATTTTTTCCAGCATGCCAACTTTCGAATCAACAGCATCAAACAAAGACAAACCCGCGCGGGATTTGTCAGTGAGAGAAAACTTATTTTTTATTTCCAGTACTTTTTCGTAGGACCGGAAAGAATCGTCGCCATAGAAAAAAATAATCATTGCTTTCTATTGGTAGCTAGTCAGTAGGGTATTTTCCACTAGCTAACTGCTTTAATGCTGAAAAAAAAAGGGGGGGGTTATGGCGTTGTTGCTGTCGGTGTTGTTGGAACTGTTGAAGTGTCTGAGAGAGTCCATTTCAGACCCTGTCCCGGCTCTAGAATTTCCACCCAGATTTGTCCGGGAACAAATTGTATTTCTTGTCCGCTAGCATCATAAAAGAAGAGTTTGTTTTTTGCATCAGATTTGTCTTTTTTCCATGTTCCAGTCGCTTCCGCGCCGTTCATGTAATAGTGAGCTTCGCCGGTATCAACTGAGTCAAACCAGGGATCTCCGAGCTGAACATTATTGTATTGTTCTCCTTCGACTAACTGATCAGACTGGGCAACGAGAACTACGACATTTTTTGGAGCAAGTCTTTTGTTGTTATTTCTATCCGTATCCGCTACTCCGCCCCAGCTGCGCAAATAGGAATTACTGGTTTTGTCATAGTCATAGGTCACGTCGTAGGGTTTAGCGAAAGCAACACGCAAATGTCCGCCAGATGGTCTTTGATCGAGAGGTGCTTCATCCTTATGGGGGTAGCCGACAAATTTATTTTGCAGGTTGTAGCCAAAAGCTTTGGCACCTTCCAGCAGTTTGGCGAATTTGGCATAGCCAGTATCGACTCCACGTGCCATTCCGGTTTTTCTGTAGCAATATTGACTGGCAGATCGTCCAGCATCATCATTGCAGTTCATGTCATCATATGTTTTGCTATTAAGCACATCTTTGAATTTTTGGATGTCGGAGCGTCCCCAGTGCACGAAAATAGCATCTAAGCCTTCTGCGAGACTCAAAAAGTCATGACGAGCACTACGCATTGAGCCGACATCTTCCGGATTGCCGCAAACATAAACACCCATAAGGCGGGTGATTGAAGCGGTGATAACCGGCATCTCAAAAACCATATCGGCATCGGAAAAACCAGAAGCAGGGCGGGCGGACACATCGGCTGGTTGCATCACGGCAATGGATCTGCGATTCCAATCTTGACAAGGTAATCCTGAGAGATAGCTTACGTTTTCAGGATTTCTTGGTGTGGTAGTATCAATTTTTTGATTAATGTCGATCTGTTTTCTTTGTGCCGGCTGACTTCTTTTTTTGAAGAAAACAAAACCGCCAACGGCAATTATTATCACAGCTAGGGCGATAATGATCTTTTGCATTTTTCCCATGAATAATTAAGTTTAAAAATTACTTTCCTATTATACATCAGAAAGGATAAATAGGGAAGTGGCTGGCAAAATGGTGACCGCTATTGACAAATTTCGGATAGTTGCTATATTGACCATATGAATACTCCAGTTTTCAAAACAATCAAGCACGTCATTAATTTGTCCGGGATTACCTTCGGCCGGTTTTGGTTTTTGAAAAATGGAGATTGATGCGTAGAGAAATCATTTTACAAAAATCAAAGCCGGTCCCAAAAGAGTTCCGGTTTTTTTATTTCTTTAACAATTCGCGAAATAAAATCGACACGACAACTCTAAAAGGAGAGGGGATGGAGGTAATTATGGAAATAAATTGTTCAAGATGTGGTTATTTTGGCAAGTGCGACTTTTTCCCAGCATTAACAGTGTGGACTGGGAGCTGTCAATTTAAATCTCTCATAACTTGGGAGAAGATAGAAACAAAGCATGATTTTAATCAGGCTGTTTGTGAAAAAGGAAAACCGGTATTTTTCCGGGAATTTAGTGAAAACATGGAAAAAGTTGATCAGAAAAGAACAATCATTTGTGAAAACAACGTTTGTTCTAAAAAAAGTTGGTGCAACGATGAAATTGCAAAACGGTGCAGGTCTTTCGTTGCTGCTACCAAAACTATCAAAAGAGAGGAGGTGAAAGAGGGATGAAAACTTGCAGTAATTGTAAGGAAAGTCATTTTGTCAGGGTTTTGCTGTCGAACGTTTGCTTGCGGAGAAAAAGATTCCGTATTGAGAAACCAAAGAAAACAGCAAAAAAGTGCTGTCATTATGAAAAAGGCAGCCAACATAATTTTAATTATTTTGGCCTGAGAGGAGGTGATAATTGGTGAAAACTGATGGCCTGAGCGAGAATTTCAAAAATGAAATTCTCGCTTTTTTTAACCTCGGCAAGCCGGAGTGCTTAGCAGGTGTTTCATTTAAAGCCTTTTTCGTGCTACGATGGGGATATTGAAAAATAATTTAAAACAAAATGAAAAAAATAACATTTACCTTAATTTTTCTTGCCTCTTTTCTTTTGTCAAGCGCTGTCTTAGCGCGGACGAATGCCAATGAATGGTACATTAAAAATTTTCAATCCGAAATTGTTGTCAATAAGGATTCGACGTTGCTCATTACCGAGAAAATCACGGCTGATTGTGGAAATGCTGTTGGCAAGCATGGAATCTTTCGTACATTGCCGACAGTTCTGCGCACAACCGGAAAAACGATCTCTATGCCGATTGAGCTTGTCAGTATCACGGATTTTGCTGGCAAGAGCTTGCGATATTCTACCCAAAAAAATTACACCAATAATACTTTAACTTGGAAAATTGGCGATCCGAATGTGGCAGTAACCGGTGAGAATGGTTATCTCATAACATACAAGGTCAAAAATGTTATTAATTTTAACAATCCGAAGTTTGATGAATTGTATTGGAATTTGAATGGCAATTTTTGGGATTTGGAAGTTGAAAATTTCATAGGGAAAATAATTTTTCCCAACGAAGTGACAAAAAATAATACTAAAGTTGACTATTATGTCGGCACACTGAACAGCAAGAGCAAAGATGGCACCAGTTGTGATTGGACCAATGACAATACTTTGCAATGCAGGTCTAATAAGACTTTATTAATTGGCGAAGGTATCACGGCTTCTATTGCTTTCCCAAAAAATATTTTCACGCCATATGTTCCGACTTTCATGGAAAAATATGGGCTTTATTTGTGGTTTCTTATTCCACTTATCGCATTTATTGTAAGTTTTAAGATCTGGGAGAAATATGGCAAAGACCCCAAAGGCAAAGGAACGGTCATTGCCGAATTTGATGTTCCCGAAAAACTTTCTCCACTGGAACTGGGAACCCTTTTTGCTAATGGAATTTTGAACACAGAATTTATTACTGCAACGCTTATCAATTTCGCAGTTCAAAAAATAATCCGAATTGAAGAGGTGAAAAAGACTGGCTTTCTTGCTTTTGGCAATGATTATAGGTTGACGGTGATTGATAGGAATAAAGTTTCTACCCTTTCGCAACCCGAGCAATTCTTATTGGAAAGAGTGTTTTCTGGAAAAGATGGGATTATGCTAACGGATCTTAAGAATGAATTTTATAAAAGTTTTCCCGAAATTAGAAAAGTGGTCCTGGAAAGCTTAGAAGCGAAGCGATGGATTGAAAAAACCGGATTGGATTTGCAGAAATTTTTTCTAATTGCGGGCTTGCTGCTGGCTTTTTTTACCCTTGCATTCGCTCCTCGCAATTTCTTCAGTCTGTCGGCACTAATCTTAACCATAATAATAATTTTTATTTTTGATTTTTTAATGCCCAAGAGAACGCCTGCAGGAGTGGAGGTTTTCTGGAAAACCAAAGGTTTTAAATTGTACATGGAAACCGCAGAGAAATATCGTGAGCAATTCAATGAGAAAGAAAATATCTTTGAAAAACTTTTGCCCTATGCTATCATGTTCGGCATGACCAAACTCTGGATCAAAAAGACGAAAGAAATTTATGGCGAAAACTATTTCAATTCCTATCACCCAGCTTGGTTTGCGGGTGGCAATATCGCATCGTTTGACGCGGATAGTTTTGCTTCGCGTATTGATAATCTTTCTTCTGCTATGGCATCAAGCGTTTCTTCAGGCTCTGGTGCTGACGGTAGCGGAGGCTCTGGTGGCGGGGGAGGAGGCGGCGGTGGAGGAGGGTGGTAGAATTTAGTTTTCTGCCGGGGCGGACCAGCTTTCAATTGGAAATTTTTAAATCCTAATTT
>DAIEIZ010000010.1 GCA_027351145.1 Candidatus Moraniibacteriota bacterium
AAATGTGTTTATGCTGTGGATAACTCTACGCCTGAGGTACGCTTTCGTAGTGCACCTCATCATCTTTAATTTCACCCAGAGTTTCCAACTCAATATCCGCCAACTTGTCCTCTTCTTGAGAAAACTTCCAACTAGCTATATCATTGTTTATCTTATCAACTAATTCTTGCTTTGTCAACCCTGAAACTCCCTCTTGTTTAATTTTGCGAAACTCGCGCAAGGTGAGCAAAATATAATACTCATCCTGGTCCTTAATAACCGCTCTTCCTCCTAAGAGTTCCAGTGCTTCTTTCAGTTTCTTGTCTAGCATAGCAAAAATAGATTATTTATCACATTAACACTGAAATCTTATCGCGGATATTATTTTGTGTCAATAGTAAAAAGCTGAAAAATAACACCTGAATTAAAACCAATACCTAAAAATCGCCCAAAGCCCAAGCATTCCATCCCGCCAAGCAATCTTTTTGCCTTCTTCAAATTTGCGCGGGTTATAACTGATGGCAACTTCCTTGATGAAATAGCCTTTTTTGAGAAATTTGGTCGTCAGTTCCACTTCGATTTCGAATTTGTCCGATTCTAGTTTTAATCCATCCAGGCAAGCTTTGCGAAAACATTTATAGCAAGTATAGCTATCGGTTAGTTTTGAACCATAGAGCAAATTGATCGCAACAGTCAGAATTTTCACTCCAAGAATGCAAGATGTATAACCTCGCCTTTCGGGATGAATGTTTCGCGACCCAAAAACCACCTGCGTTTCCGGTTTTTTAAATTCTATCAGAAGATCGATCCAGTTTGCCGGATTATATTCCAAATCAGCGTCTTGAATGAGAATAATATCGCCCGAGGCAATGGCAAAACCAGTGCATAACGCTCGACCTTTGCCAAAATTTTGCTCGTGAAATTCAAGACGGAAAGCATGTTTTTTTTGCAGCTCCAAGAGCAACTCCCGACTTCTATCAGTCGAAAAATCATCAACAATAATAATTTCTTTTTCAAAGTCTAAGGTCGAAGCAACAGCAACTCGCTCCAAAATAGTTTCAAGCGTCTTTTTTTCGTTGAAGACTGGGATAATAATAGAGACTTTTTGCATAAAATATTTTTTTAAACTATGATCATCCCGCGCTAACAATTACACCTATCTGGAAACTGCCAACCTTTGAGCGTCATCCCCGCTGGGATGGCACTAAAATTATTGCGTCGTAACACTGAAATAATCCTGGGACATTTTAAACCGTGAAATCAAATCTCTATTTTTCTCATTGCGCCTAAGAAAAATGATTGCATAGCCATCCGCGAAAACTGGCGCCCACTCTGAGTCTTTTATTCTTTTTACCAAAAATTCTTGCCCCCAATTTGTCGCATCATGAATGGAAAAATAGATAGCATTAAAATTATACTGCGAGAGCATGCGCTGCCAAACAGACTCGTCTTCTTGCATTGGGACATATGCATCCGTGAAGAAAGCGTTGGGATAGGCTTCCGGTCGATTATCCACGAAAACTTTTTCTCGCGGATAGAGATGAAAAATTAAGTATCCGCCAATATCATAGTTATTGAAAATCGGACCAGCTAATTTATTTTCCTTAAAAAATTCCGCCGAAGCATTTTGCGCTTGTTCTGTCAATCCGACGTTATTTTCTCGCAATAGCTTTCCTTGAAAAAGATAGCTGAAAAAGAGAAAAAACGAAGCGGATAGAGAAAAAATAATAATTTTAGACCAGCCATCATTGAGATCAACTTTTTTCTTGAGTCCATATTTCAAATTACAGGCAATCGCCGGCATCGCGAAATAGCCAAACAGCGCAAAATTACGCAGCGCACTCCAACCCAAAACACTCACCGTAAGAGAAAGTCCAAAGAGCGGCCAATTTATTTTTTTTCGATCAAGCGTGAAAATTAAAATAATACTTGCCAGGAGAATAGCCAAAACTATTTTGAAAATCAAAAGATTGGGATTATTAATAAACCCTAAATTGGTGAGAAAACCAACTGACTGATTTTCCAAAACACGATAGCCATAATTGCGAAAAATATTCAACGGATAGAGCACGGCTTTTATCCCAAAGGGATTCGCAAAACTCACACCGATAGACAAAATCAGAACCAAAAACAAAACCTTAAATTTTTGCCAGTTTTTTTCGATTATCGTATCAAGCAAAAATAATCCAACAATCCCAATGCCAAAAATAAAATAGATATGCAGATTAATCCAAATCAAACTCAAGATTGGCAAAAGAAAAAGTGCGCGTTTTTTCAGTTCATCTTTTTTAAATTTCCAAAGCAATAAAAAAAAGATTGTCGCAAAAAAATAGCTAAAAACTTCCGGACGCACCTCTGTTCGTTCGCCAATGAGCGGAATAACAAGCACGGTTGAAAATGTTGCCAGTGCTAATCCGGCAATCTTTTTGACCTGAAAAAAAAGAATACTGAAAGTTAAAAGGCTTAGTGCGACATAGAAAAAAGATAGACCGGAAAGTCCCGCGATTTTCCATATTAAAAAAAACAATAATCCCGAGCCCCAGTGGTGATTGATAAAAGGTACGTCCGGATTGGTGTAGGAATATAAATTCGTGTCGGGAATTTTGTGCTCTGTAAAAAAATAACGCCCGTTTTCAATATGCCGCCCCAAATCCGTGTCAACCAAATTAACCGGCTGTGCGAGAAATATACCCAGCCAAAAAACCAACAGCGTAAAAACAAAAAGCACTCCTGTATTTTTTTCGATTTTTTCTTTTAATCCCAAAATCCAGATGCTGAATTTAGAATATTTTTTTTCCGATTCTTGCATAGCTGGATTATATCAAGAATGTATGATTTCAACAAAAAATCACAGAAAAAGCAGGAGCGGGCCTGTAACCCACTCCTTTTAATTTACTAACAAGAAAGTTATCTCATTTTTAAATCCGTACTATTTTCTTTAGGTTTTTCTTTCCAATTCAGACACGCGAAAATTTATTTCTTATCCACAATATATGCCTGGTTTTCAACAACAACCACATCCTTATCCTCATCATCAAGCGCCTTGTTAATTTTTTCCAGATACGTTAACGGATCATTGAAATATATACTATCGGAACTACTCTCCGCATCTTTTAATATAACGCGTGGGTCCAAACCGATACTCTTTACTCCTGAGCCATATTGAGCCTCAAAATCAGCTCTACTCATATCTCTAATATCTTCTTCATTTTCACTTATTTCTTCTCTTGAGGGACCGAATATTATTCCTGCTGCTTTTCCAGTCTTCGCAGAATCATCATTGGCAAGCTCACCAATCTTTTTCATTTTTTCTTCTAGGTTTTTCAACTTTTCAGCCAATTCCATATTCCTTTCCATCAATTCTGCGTTTTCTTTTTTGAGTCCAACATTCTCTTTGTAGAAGGATTCGCCCATTTCGTTTTTAGCAGAATCATACTGCTCCCCTGTCGGCATGAGTACAGAGTTTCCGTTATCATCCACTTCATAATCTGCTCCGTTTTTTATGAGATCAGCATCATTAAGTGTTCGTTCTTTTTGCATTTTTGCCACCTCTTCGCGAGTAGGCATTTTAGGTTCTCCAAATCCCATATTTTTGTTTTTTTATAATTAGTTGTGGCCTCAATTAGCCAACTTTACATTAAGTATAGCATGTTTTTAGCTGGTTGTCCAATTTTCAAACCAAAAAACAACCCCTCTCAGAGTTGCCTTTTGAAAAAAGTCATAAATTTTGCTACATGCTTCATGTTTCATGATTTACTTCTTCCCTCCCGAAATTTCTTCCGCCACATTCTTTGGCACTTCGGCGTAGTGGGAAAATTCCATCGCATAATTCGCGCGACCTTGAGACATTGAACGCAATTGTGTCGCATAGCCAAACATAGACGATAGTGGCACTTCCGCGTCAATCACTTTCACGCGGGCATTACCCTCTCCGCGGTCACCCATTTCCTTGATAATTCCACGTTTGGCATTAATGTCGCCCACTACGTCACCCATAAAGTTTTCCGGCGTAATTGTTTGCACTTTCATGATTGGTTCCAGAAGCATTGGCTTAGCTCGCCGACAAGCTTCCTTGAAAGCCATTGATCCGGCAATTTTGAAAGCTGCTTCTGAAGAGTCCACTTCATGAAAAGATCCGTCATAAACTGTCGCCTTAATATCCACCATCGGATAACCTGCCACCACTCCGGAATCCATTGCCTCCTTAGCACCCTTTTCAATCGGAGCAATATATTCTTGCGGAATGACCCCACCTTTGATTTCACTGACAAATTCAAATCCCTTGCCTGGTTCTTGTGGCTCAACGCGCATCCAACAATGTCCATATTGTCCACGACCACCGGATTGTTTGATATATTTTCCTTCTGCTTCTGCTTTAACCCGGATTGTTTCACGGTAAGCCACTTGCGGTTGACCAACATTGGCTTCCACTTTAAATTCACGTTTCATGCGATCCACAATGATATCCAAATGCAATTCGCCCATACCGGAAATAATAGTTTGACCTGTTTCTTCATCAGTGCGCACCCTGAAAGTCGGATCTTCTTCAGCTAATTTTCGCAGTGCAAATCCCATCTTCTCTTGATCAGCTTTGGTCTTTGGCTCAATGGCAATTGAAATCACTGGCTCAGGAAAAGTAATTGTTTCCAGAAGCACCGGTTTTTCAATATCGCACAAAGTATCCCCGGTTGTTGTATTTTTCATTCCAACCAATGCGCCAATTCCTCCTGCATAAATTTCGGAAATTTCTTCACGATGATTAGCATGCATCTGCAAAATCCGCCCAATGCGCTCTTTTTCATTCTTCGAAGAATTCAAAACATATGATCCTGCTTTCAAAACCCCGGAGTACACTCGAAAGAAAGTCAATTGTCCAACATACGGGTCAGTTGCCACTTTGAAAGCCAACGCTGCAAAAGGCGCGTCATCTTGCTGCTTTACTTCAATTTCAATTGTTTCATCTCTCACATCAGTCGCTTTGATCGCAGGCACATCCAGTGGCGAAGGCAAATAATCCACAACGGCATCAAGTACTAGCTGCACTCCCTTATTGCGAAGTGCTGTTCCTGTAAAAACTGGCACCAACTTTGTAGCGATTGTCGCACGCCTAATGGCTACTTTCAGTTCTTCCTGTGAAATTTCTTCGCCATTCAAAAATTTTTCCGTAAGTGTGTCATCCGTTTCCGAAACTTTTTCCACCATTTTCTCTCTCCATTCTTTGGCTTTGTCTAAAAGTTCGGCAGGAATCTCTCCTTCAATTACATCAATTCCCATCTCGCCGGAAAAAGTATAACCTTTCATTTTGATAAGATCCACCACTCCGGCAAAATCACCACGCTCCCCGATTGGAATTTGCAAAGCGACTGCGTTTGGAGTCAAACGATCCCAAATGGTTTTCAGTGCATAATAAAAATCAGCACCTTCTTTGTCTATTTTATTAATAAAACATACCCGCGGTACGCTATATTTGTCCGCCTGACGCCACACCGTTTCTGACTGAGGCTCCACCCCTTCTTTTCCATCAAACACTACCACACCACCATCCAGCACACGCAAAGAGCGCTCCACTTCAACAGTAAAGTCCACATGCCCCGGAGTATCAATGATATTCACCTGGCAATCTTTCCAAAAACAAGTTGTCGCCGCTGAAGTAATGGTAATTCCGCGTTCCTGCTCTTGCGCCATCCAGTCCATCGTCGCAGCGCCTTCATGCACTTCGCCAATTTTATGAGTGACTCCGGTATAAAACAACACGCGTTCGGTCGTCGTTGTCTTTCCCGCATCAATGTGAGCGATAATTCCGATATTGCGATACTTTTCGATTGGATACTTTCGTGCCATATTTCCTTTTTATGTTGATAAAAAATTTAAACTATGCAAAATGAGCAAACGCCTTATTGGCATCCGCCATTCTGTGAACATCATCACGCTTCTTCATTGCGCCTCCAGCTTTGTTCGACGCCTCAACCAATTCATCTGCCAATTTTTCCGCCATCTTTTTACCTTTCTTGGAAGAAATGGCGGTCTTGATCCAACGAATCGCCAAAGTCGTACGTCTTTCTCCGAGCACTGGAACCGGAACTTGATAGTTTGCACCACCAACTCTGCGAGATTTAAGTTCAACGAGCGGTGCCACATTTTTTAAAGCTTGTTCAAAAATATTCAGTCCGCCTTTCTTGGTCTTCTCGTGGATAATGTCAAATGCTTCATAAACGATTCTCTCGGCTGTTGTTCTTTTTCCATCCTGCAAAATGCTGTTGATAAACTTACCTACTAAAAGATTATCATATCTTGTATCAGGTTTGACATGCTTATCAAATACTCTTTTTCTTCTTGCCATAGTATTAAAAATCCTTAAATTATCTTGAATTATTTCGCCTTTTCTACCTTAGCGCCATATTTGCTACGACCTTGCTTGCGATTCGCCACGCCGGCACTGTCCAAAACTCCACGCACAATATGATAACGCACACCGGGAAGATCTTTCACGCGTCCGCCGCGCAACATCACAATGGAGTGCTCTTGCAAATTATGTCCGATTCCCGGGATATAAGCCGTCACTTCCATTCCATTGGTAAGCCTGACTCTCGCAATTTTTCGCAAAGCTGAGTTTGGTTTTTTTGGCGTAGTCGTACTAACCTTAAGACATACTCCGCGCTTAAACGAGCTATTTGTGAGAACCGGCTTATTCTTTAAGGTATTAAAAACATGCTTAAAAGCAGGTGTTTTTGATTTGCTCTTAATTGACGAGCGGGATTTTCGCTTTAACTGATTGATTGTTGGAATCGTGTAAAATCTCTACGAATTACGAATTTGCATGAATGTACGAATAATCCTAAGTCCAGCTAAAGGCCCAGATCAGCGTATTTTCAATAATTTCGCAGTTCGCAAAAAATAATTTAATTTAAAATATCTAAATATTATTATATCCGCAACTCCTACCAAATATAATAAAAAAACTGCCAGTTGTCTAGCTCAATAAGCATAAAGGAAAGCGGGAAATATGTCAAATCGCCACCCGCAAAAAGGCATTAATCGCCGTACCCAAAAAGATGCGTAGCGGAGAAGTAAAAAAGAAGATAAAAAACAAAAGAAGCACAAAGCCGAATTGCTCAAGCATGGCTTGAGTTTCAATTTTGATGGGGAAAATTGCAAACAGCAGTTTTGAACCATCAAGCGGTGGAATCGGTATTAGATTGAAAAAAGCCAAAAAGACATTGATGATCACAACGATAATGAGTAGCTCATAGAAGATCGCGCTGACTGATCCGGCGATCACACCCGAAACCGTTGTCCATTCATTGAAATGATTAATGATATCTTTTTTGAGATGAAGCGGTAATGCGATGAACCTAGCTACAATCGCCGCCACTAGCGATACAGCCAGGTTTATTCCTGGTCCAGCCATCGCCACCATCGCCGGTCCCCATTTTTGGTTTTTCAAATTGTATGGATTGTAGGGCACGGGTTTCGCCCAACCAAAAGCAAAGCCAAAGGACAGATACATAAAGAGCGGCGCAATAAATGACCCGACAAAATCCAGATGACTAAGCGGATTAGCCGTGAGTCTTCCGGCATATTTGGCCGTATTATCGCCAAGCCAAAGCGCCATCACACCATGAAAAACTTCGTGAATTATAACCGAATAGAGCAGAATTGCAATATAGAAAAAAACTAAAACAATTTCATTGAGCATAGAATTCCCTTGCTAAAATTATACTCCTATGCTACATTATATTTTGTAATAAATCAACTACTAACGCTTAATTTTATGAGTCGAGTTTGTGAAGTATGTGGACGCGGTCCGGGAACAGGCCACACCGTGAGTCATTCCAATGTTAAAACCTTGCGAAAATTTCAAATTAATTTGCAAAGCAAGAAAATTAATGGTACCAAAACAAGAATCTGTACCCGTTGCATTAAAACTTCCAATAAAGAAAAATAGACTTTTCTTTTGTGAAATCAAAAAATCCTCCAAAGCAGAAGCCGCGGAGGATTTTTTAATCTCTGAATTCATAACCTATTCCAAAATACCATCCAAATTTACATCATACAAAATTTGCTCTTGAACAAGGCGGTAATTAATAATCTCTTCCTTGGAAAACCAAAGTGCGATTTCTCTTTCTGCTTCTTCTGGCGACTCTGAACAATGAATCAGATTGCGCACCGCTCTACCGTCAACACTCGTAATCTCATAGGAATCAATGGTAAAATCACCACGAATCGTTCCCACGTCAGAAGTAGTTGGCTCAGTTGTACCGACAAGTTTCGTCACCACGCCAGTCGCCTTGTTTCCCTCCCAAACCATAGCAACAACAGGACCGGAAGTCATAAATTTTACCAAAGCCTCAATAATTTCCTTGCCATAATCAATTGCGCTTTTGTCCACCATCAGACCATTAGCTTTTCTTTCTTCAATACTGCGGCTGCCTTTTTTCTCATACCACGCATTGTCTTTGTTATAATGCTTCCAGCATCTCTCAGTATCAAGAATTGTCAATTTCAAACCAACCAGTTTTAATCCCGTGCGTTCAAAACGCTTAATCACTTCTCCGATTAGCCCACGTTGCACGCCATCGGGCTTGATAAAAACCATTGTGCGCTCTTTTTTTGGATGTCTCTGTTGCTCCATACTATTTTTTAATAAAATAAATAATTATTACTTATCCGCCTCTGCCTCTTGCTCAGCCACTTTCTTGAAAATTCCCTTAACAATTTCCGATTGAATCTTCTTGTCAGCTTTGAGAAATACTTTGGCCGATTCGCGTCCGACACCCAGCTTCACTTCCCCATAGATATATGAATTGCCTTTTTTCGCCACCACTTCATATTTCACGCCGGTATCCAAAACATCGCCCGCAGCAGAAATTCCTTCATTATACATAATATCAAACTCGGCTGTGCGAAAAGGTGGCGCGACTTTGTTTTTGACAATTTTGACTTTTGTGCGATTGCCAACAATGTCTTCCCCTTTTTTGATCTGCGCACTGCGTCTCACTTCCACACGGACAGAGGCATAAAATTTCAAAGCGTTTCCACCAGTCGTCGTTTCCGGATTACCGAATACCACGCCGATTTTCATGCGAATCTGATTGATGAAAATCACAGTACAATTGGAGCGAGAAATAATGGCTGTCAGTTTTCGCAAAGCCTGCGACATTAGCCGCGCCTGACGTCCCATATGACTATCTCCCATATCACCTTCAATTTCTGCTTTCGGCACCAGCGCCGCCACACTATCCACCACTACCACATCAATCGACCCGGAATTCACCAAGGCATCCACGATATCCAGCGCTTGCTCGCCATTGTCCGGTTGGGATATGAGCAGATCATTTATGTTCACACCGATTCTTTTAGCATACTCCGGATCTAACGCGTGCTCCGCATCAATAAACGCTGCCACCCCTCCCGCCTTTTGCGTATTGGCAATAATGTGCAGTGTCAAAGTGGTTTTCCCTGAAGACTCTGGTCCGTAAATTTCCACTACGCGACCACGCGGGATTCCACCGATTCCCAAAGCTAAGTCCAAAGAAATTGAGCCGGTCGGAATTGATGCCACATCAACATGTTTAATGTCGCCTAATTTCATGATCACTCCTTCACCAAATTTCTCTCGAATTTCCGACACAACATTGTCCACACCTTTTTCTTGCTCCTTATTTTTCCCTTCTTTCTTTTCATCATCTTTCATATATGTAAATATTATTTATTAGCTTAATCAGTTTACTGTTTTTTATCATCTTTGGCAAAAACCACCCCTTTAATTGCTCCACTATCTTTTCCAAGCATTCCCTTATCCTCTCCATTGAGCTTAATATGCGTTGCATTGGCCTGTCCGGAACTGATTACGATTTTGTCATGAGCGTTATATTTTTGCACATCTCCAGCAAGAACCGTTCCGCTAAAAACCAAGTTTCCATCTGCCTCAACGCTAATCCAAACTGGTCCCAGATCAACACTCAGCTCAATCTGCACCGCATTATCATCCGCCCCTGAAACATTCTGGACAGGCAAATCTCCTGCTACACTATTGCCAGTCGCGTCCATGCTATTGTCCGTATACGTTGCCTGCACAGTCACATTTTCAGCAGCTTCTTTTTGAAATCTATTTACCGCCCTTACATGAATAACGTTAATGCCCGATTGCAAAGAGATGTCTTCTTTAAATTTTCCATTATCATCCACCAGAACCGGTTGATCATTGACAAACACGCGCGCATCTTTATCAGTCTTGCCCTCTAAAGAAATGGTGTTCCCTGAAACATTAGAGTTTGACTCAGGAGCCAAAATAATAAGCCGTGGCGTGTCCGTGAGAGATCCGGCTTCACGGTAGAGATAAAAAAATGCACCTAAAACAAAAATAGCAGCAAAGAACAGCGCAATCTTTTTTGGTGTAAAAACAAAAGCGGAGATATTCAGCGGAGATATTCTCAAATTAACCTTTTCGGGATTTTTACCTTTCTCTAAATTTTTCCTAATCCCCTTTTCCTTTTTAAAAAGCTTAATGAGACCATGCTCATCCACTCCCAAAAAATCTCCATAACTTTTAAGAAATCCGCGCACATAGACATCCGCCGGAAGCTCATCATATTTTCCATCTTCAAGGCATTGCAAATATTCCACCCGGATTTTTGTCACTCTAGAAATTTCATTAAGCGCGATTCTTTTTTCCGAACGCAATTTTTTGAGTTTTTCGCCCAAAGTCATTGTGCCAACCTTTCTTTTTGTAAAGCCGTTTGTCATAATAAAAAACACTGGATTAATTCAAAACCTTCGTGTTTTATTTTGATTTTTGTTTTTGTCCGCTAACTGACAGTTTGATTTTTCTACATCTCCCACTTATCCCGCTTTTGCTGATCGGCAATATCATCATTATAGACTGTTCCCTCTGACGATGAAAGGCCAAAAATCTCCCTTGGCTTTGCACCATCAGCCGGACCAACTATGCCTTTTTCTTCCAGGATATCAAGAAGTCTTGCTGCTCGAGCATAACCGACGCGCAAACGCCTTTGCAAAAAGGATGCGGAGGCTTTTTTGGATTGCAGAATTTCTTTCTTAGCCGCTTCATAAAGATCATCGTTATTTTCATCATTGAAACCATTAAAATTATCCAGTTCGGTTGCAATAGAAGCAGATTTTCCTGCCGTTATTTCTTCTGCCTCCTCGGTAATATCTCCAAATCCATTTTCCTCCTTAATAAACCCAACTATTTCCTTAACCTCCTTTTCTGTTACAAACACACCTTGAATTCTTTGGGGTTTTGGAGAATTAGAACTAAGATAAAGCGAATCGCCATTGCCCAGAAGTTTTTCTGCACCAGCCATATCCAAAATTGTGCGCGAATCAATTTGCGTTGCCACTTGAAAAGAAATTCTAGTTGTGATATTGGCTTTTATTAGACCGGTAATCACCTCTACTGATGGACGTTGCGTGGAGACAATCAAATGAATCCCCACTGCCCGAGCCATCTGCGCAATTCGCACAATCGCGCCTTCCACTTCTTTCCCATGACTACCCATAAGATCAGCCAACTCGTCAATCACTACTACGATATAAGGAATATTCATGTAATCTTCCTCGCTTACTTCGCCAGTTTCCGCGTCGACCAGCTTTCTTTTTTCACCTCTTTTGATTTTTTCCTTGAATGAAATAATATCTCTTACGCCCGCTTCTTGAAACAACTTATAGCGCTTCTCCATTTCACCCACCGCCCATTTCAAAGTGTTGACCACTTTAGCATTTTCCACAATCACAGGCGTAAGCAAATGTGCAATACCGTTATATAATGACAATTCAACTCGTTTCGGATCAACCATAATAAACTTCAACTCATCCGGAGAGTTTTGATAGAGTAGCATTGTGATGATCGCATTCACACAAACTGACTTTCCCGTTCCGGTTGCTCCCGCCACCATCAGATGCGGCATCTTGTCCAGACTGCCAAAAATATAATTTCCACTCACATCTTCACCAAGAGCAATTGTCAAATTTGATTTTCGATTTTTAAAATCCTTGCTTTCCAAGATTGAACGCAAACGCACAAAAGAAGAACTTTTGTTTGGCACTTCAATTCCAATCATTGATTTTCCCGGAATTGGCGCTTCAATCCGAATCGGCGCAGCCAGCGCCAAAGAAAGATCATTTTGCAAAGCCAAAATTTTGGCAATCTTCACTCCTACTGCCGGACGAAAGCTATATTGCGTTACTGACGGACCGGTTTTAATTTCACCACGCTCCACTTCAATCCCAAAATTTCGCAAAGCATTTTCGATGAGCTGCGCATTCAATTCCACATCTCCTCCTTTCGCCACTCCACTGGCTTTTTCCAATATATCCACTGGCGGAAATTTCCATTTCAATGTTTTATGCTTCCTTTCTGGAGCAGAATTGGCCATCAAACTTTTTTTAGCAAGAGAATCGTTAGAATCATCCTCGTCCTCTAAAAGCTCTGAAGAAACAAATTGATCCCGTCCTTCTACGAATTTAATCTTGCCAATATTTTCTTTCGCCAGCATTTCCGACTCATCCCGCTCATCAGGAACAGTCTTTTCCGATTCAAAAATATCATCCTCCCTTTCCAAATTCATCTCAGGTATTATTTCATCATTAGTTACTTCAGCTTCATCCAGCGACGCTTCTTTTCTCATAAGGCTCTCAATAAAACTAACAACCGAAAATTCGAAAGCGATAATAACTCCCAAAAGGAGCAAGGCTAAAATCACAACAAGACTTCCCGCATTGCCCAAATATTTGATT
This sequence comes from Candidatus Moraniibacteriota bacterium, assembly GCA_027351145.1. Lineage (GTDB taxonomy): Bacteria > Patescibacteriota > Minisyncoccia > Moranbacterales > UBA2206 > UBA9630. The sequence continues at coordinate 12,739 of DAIEIZ010000010.1, forward strand.
GAGTAGTATGCGACAATGTAGCCAACATAACCACCGCCCCGCCCCGCCTTGGCCACTGCCTGCATCTTAGAGGGAGCAAAAAACCAATGGAAAAGACCGGTAATACTGATAAAGACCACAAAAAGACCAATTAGTTTTGTTACATAAAAAATTGTTTCTTTGCGAAAAAACAAAACCACTCCGGCTAAGATCAAAAATAACGGAAAAATAAACTTTGTCCAACCAATTGTTTGTCCAATAAGATCATTTAAAAATTCCCCCACTATTCCAGCAAAACCAAAAAATCCCAAAGCCGTCAAAAGCGCCAAAGTAAAAAGCACCACTCCGGCTACATTTCTTTTGACATCAGAGGAAAGAGAAAAATCAAATTTATTCCTTGATTCACTTTCAGTCTCATTTTCTTTTATTTTTTTTCCATTGGAAACATTCTCTTTTTGTTGAATTTTTTTTCGTCCCATTGTTATTCATTTCGCGAATCCCGCCGTGGCGGGGACATACGAATTATACTTTTGAAAATTACATAACAAGACTAGTTTATCACAAAGTTGAGAAATATAAAAACCCCCACATCCGCTTGAGGCGAATGTGGGGCGAGCCCCTCTCAATATACTCTCCATAAACTACTCTCTCTGGTTTTTAAAAAAATCCTGCATTACTTAGGAAAGTAATGGTAAGTGCCGGCATAAGAGCCAATAGAATCGCGAAATTCATAGTTTCTGATTCTTTATGCTCTAGCGCCCTCTTGACACAATCAGGACAAGAACAAGCTTCTACCACTTGACCTTCTTCTTTTACTTCTTCCATATTTTTGTTTTTTCCTAGCTCGGGAATTAAGCTCCCGATCACTGGGATTTTTAGTTAAATAAAAAGAGGGCGGACTCACCCGCTCTCTCTATTACTCTTATAGTATACACCACCTAAATGAAAAAGTCAAGCCAAAGTCGCGTCTAATTACCTATTCCTAGTAATTCCTTGACCTTTTTGGATAAATCACTTGGTATGATTTGAGTTTTGACAAAAAAGGCTGCGATACCCATCTGTTCTACTCGCTTTTGCGTTTCAGAATCAACTGAAGCGGAAAGCACAATAATCGGAATGCTTCTTGTTTTCTCTTCTATCTTCAGCTTTGCCACAACCTCTTCTCCGCTCATCACCGGCATAACCATATCAATAATTAGTAAATCAAAATCTTTTTCCAACGCCTCTTTGATGCCCCAACTTCCATTTTTAGCAGAAGAAACTTGAAAACCGTCTTGCTCCAGTTTTCCGCCAAACATATCAATGAAAACTTCCTGATCTTCAATTATCAGAATTTTCTTTGTCTCGATTTTGCTTTCTAACTTCTCTTCCATAACTGTTGAATTAAGAAATTCACATAACTGCTTTTTTGCATCACCCATCTTATATTAAAATATAGCAAGCATTGCATTTTAGTGCAAATATCCTTTTTTAGTAAAGTATTGCTATTGTCCAGAAGCAAGAATTAGCCCGTACAAGGTTCAGAAATGGCCTGAAAAAATAGCATCTGGCTAGCACCTCATCTTTTCCAAAACATCCAAACAATGCCTGCGTAAAATATGAGCGAGATGAAATAGAACGTTGGAGTGAGAGATAGCAAAAACATTCCACCAAAAATCACAGAGATAATGGCAAAAGAGAACCATTTTTTGGGAATAACTCCGAAATCAAAAAGATTATATTCTATAATGCCAAACGCTATAAGCACAATGAAAAATAGATTTCCAAGAATAAAGTAGGGAGAGATTTCAATTTCAAGATTCTTTGTCGCGTTAAAAATATCAACAACCTCATAGGCTACACTCCAAAGAAAGGAAAACATGATCGCAAAAATCAAAAGTCGCACTTGAGATTTGGTATTATAGTACGCCCAAGAATCATTATATTTTCTAAAGAGCACTGTGGACGCCCAGATAGAATAGACCAGACCAAGCGAAAGACTTGGGTAGATATACCAGCTAACATTGGTAAGGCAAGTACTCTCATCATAGGCGCCAACGCCAAATCCACCAACCACCGCGAGAATTGTCAGAGAAAGCGGCAGAGCAAAAATTATCTTCCTTTCCCCAGTTAATTTTTCGCCTACAAATCCATAGGCAAAATACAGAATAAACAAAAAAATGAAATCCGCCAGATAGGATAGTCGCGAAAAAATATAACTGACCAGAGGGCTCGTCGTTTCCCATTGAATCAAATCACCAATCGTCCATAAGACGATAAGGACGATAAAATAAAAAGCATTCCGATTGACGGGATGCCTATGATTTTTAAATATTATGCTAAAAGCAACAATCAGTCCCAGGATGATTACTGAGGCATAGGAATAGACAATAAACAATGGCGTTTCCGATTGACACATATAACTTTACCTTTTGCACTTGAGCCAATATTTCTTCACCAAAACCGCCAAACTAGCTATGATTTAGCCGGTTATCTATTTTTGTTTTTATCCTACACCTGAGACCATTTTTTGGCAAATCAAGTGAATATTCCTCCTTGAATGGCAAAAAAACCAGCTATGCATAGCTGGTTTTTTTCTCAATGTAGTTCAAAACTATCCTACCCATTCCTCTCTAGAGTCTCTTTTTCTTGTTCCAGCGGAAGCTCAAGGATGAATTTGGTGCCCATACCGGCACCGAGGGATTCGATTCAGACTTGCCACCGCGTCTCTTGTTGATTCACTTTATTCCCTTCCAACAATACCAAAGCCAATTATTATTGCATTGCACATAAAATCTTCCAGTTGCGTGAAATCATCCTTCAATTGTGCTCTTCGCAGGCTAGTATAATACAAGCGCTTATCCTCTTGTTTTATAGTTGCCGGAGCGATATTTTTCGTCACAAGCATTGCCACTAAAATCAACCTACCAATGCGGCCATTACCATCGGAAAATGGATGGATTTGCTCAAATTTTGCGTGAATATTTGAGACGTGCGCAACGTTGTCTTTTTGCTTTTTATTTATCTCCACGACAATCTCTTTCATCAAAATCGAGACTTTGAGATAATTTGCCGTAGGCACGTTTGATCCAACGATCCGCACACCATGCCTGCGATAAGTTCCTGCATCATCCCGCATACCATTCATCAAAATGCTGTGTAATCTCAAAACCAATTCTTCGTTAATTTTTTTCCCACCTTCCAGTTGATTGAAGAGATATTGCAAAGCAGCCTGATGATTTTTGACCTCAAGCTGTTCAATAATACTTTTGTTGGGTATTGATTTATTATTAAACATGATATCGGCCGTTTCATCCTCCGACAATGTTGATCCTTCTATTTTATTAGAATTATACGTCAGCGATAGCAAGAACTGATCGTAGATATCAGGATTTCTCAAAATTTCACTTAAAATATTTTTATATCTTTTCGATTCTTTGGCTATTAGCTCTTTTTTCGCAACCAGCACAGTTTCAGGAATAATATTTTGGCCGGTATATTCTCTATACAGTTCATCGATAATTATTACTTGTTTTTTTCGCGGCTCAGATTTTTCATTCCACCAATTATTAAACGCCACAAAAGACACTCCAATTTTAGCGGCGATTTCTGTTTGAGTCAGCCCCGAAACAGTTTGAATTATTTTTAGCTTCTCTTTGATAGTCATGCTGCCATATTAGCAAACTTTATAAAGTTTGTCAATACATTTAATGTTTATAAAGTTTCAAAAACCAGCTAAGAATAGCCGGCTTCAAAGACTGTAAAACTGCTCCTCATTTATTTTCATCGACTATGGTCTATTAAAAATAGAATTTTAGTCAAGTATACATTACTAAAATAGTAACGTTTACCCATTCCTTTCCAAGGTCTCTTGTTCTTGTTCAAGCGGAAACTCAAGGATGAATTTTGTGCCCATACCGGAATTAGGCCTAACGGGAAAAATGAAAACCACCAGCTCATCCGCTAGTGGTTTCTATTCTGCTGTCTAACGACGACTAAAACAATTCCAGTTTTTCCATATCTACTTTCCGATGATCTTGGTTTTTTATGTAGTTGAGAATTGCATGTTCATTGATACCGATAGTGGAAACAAAATAACCTCGTACCCAAAGATTGCCTTGGGGAAATTGCTTAGTTTTCTTTTTGAGCCAATTGGCTGATTTGGATTTGAGAACTTGAATAGCGTAGGAAATGGAGTATTCGGGTGGAATAATAATGTACGGATGGATGTGTTCATCTCCAATGTGCCATTGGACAATTCTAAAGCATTTCCACGTTGCAATGAACTTGAAAATTCTTTTGAGTTCTTGTTTAATATAGATACTGGCTAGAACTTTGCCCCGATAGCGTGGGATCCATACTATGTGGTATTGGCATAGATATGTGCAATGTTCCAGTTTATAGAGTTTGGTCAACACAAAATCACCTCCTGACTAGTTGGTGATTTTATTATATTCCAAGAGCTAACGCTCTAAACACATACACCGGCTAACGCCGGTGGTTTACCGGGTTAAATGAAAAAAGGCAACAATTCTGTTGCCCCGTGGGTAAAATAAAGGCTGGTTCAGCCGTTGTGTCTTATTTTGATTTGGGGAGGATGAAGGGATTCGAACCCTCGGCAGTCTGATCCACAGTCAGATACTCTAGCCTCTGAGCTACATCCTCCACGAAATCATAAAACACTGGAGTTATCCTAGCAACATGGCAAAAATTTGTCAAGGAACCTCTAAAAACTCAGGTTATTAGTTCTTCCTGCCATTATTACTCTACCATCTTCGTCGCCATATTCTCCAATCACATCCATTCCAGCCTTTTTGTACCAGTGGTAGGCAACGGTCGGAGGATTTGTTTTAGTTCGCGCGACAACCACGCCCAATCCTTGTTTGGTATAGTCTTGATGAGTAAGAAGTTGCATAGCCCGTCCAATTTTCTGTCCTCGATACTTAGTCGCAAGACCAATTTCGTCCTGATATGCAACACACTCCATGTGCCCAAAAATGTCAGTAATAATATCGACAATTCCTGAAAATTTAACCATATCTTCGAGATTCTTCGGAGTAATCGGATATCCCCAACTAAATCCAACTACGTCAACGACATTGTCATTTTCTTTTACAACAGAAAGCCAGCAAGATGCGTCGCCACTTATTTCGTTAAAAATATCTCTCTGCACAACCTCCTTTGGCCAGAAATCGACCAATGGCATATTACAACAATGAGTTTTGCCATCAGCCAACTGCTCGATACCGAACTTTCTATCACACTTCTGGCATCGTTTCCATTCATTCCATGGCTCACCTCCAAAAACATTGCGATAGCAATTTATTACCTGATCTGTGAGTGGGCCATTTCCATTTGCCTTAAACCGAATAAACTCGAGATTTTCCATGAGCCGTCCCTCCTGATTTTAAAATAACTTGTTAGACATTAGTTATAATGTCCGAATAAATCTGGCAAAATTGATTCAATTTTGCTATACTAATAAACTCGCCAGCCTTATGCGCTTGCATCGGACTACCTGGACCGACTATCATGCAGTCATTATTTCTACTCAATTCTGCCACTTCGCTCCAGGATTTTCCATACTCGATATTAGCTCTCCCAGCCACATTCTCGATTATTTTTTTTATCATGCCTACTGAATCAACATCACCACTATCAAATGACAACCCTCTTAGTAACAATTCAACTTTTGCTGTTGGGTCAGTTTTTTTGAAATCTGAAATAATCTGTGAAAAGTATTTATCAGCATCTATTGAAGGATTCAGGCGATAGCTAACCTCAAGACTACATTTATTAGACATAACATTCACGGCGCTGCCTCCACAAATCTTACCAAAATTTATCGTTGAAAATCCATATTTTTTACTGGCTTGTTTATTTAGCTCAAGTTCTTGCTCTTTAATTTTCTGCATTATCAAAGCCATCTTATAAATTGCATTATTTTTTTTATTCTCCGACAAATCAGCATTCGAAGCATGCGAACTGACTCCCACAGTAGTTACCCTAATTTCTATTATTCCTTTTTGCCCAACGGTTATATTCCCCTCAGTTGGTTCTGTAGCTATAATCAAGCAATTATTTAATTTAATTTTTTTCTTTAGCTTTTTAATATCTGCAACGGTCGTTTCTTCATCCGAAGTAAACATTAGGAGGACATCTCTTTCTAATGTCCCTAAATCTCCAATGGCTTTAATTAAGCTAGCAATAGATCCCTTCATGTCAGAGGCGCCTAATCCAATCGCTCTATTTTTAGTAATTAGAGCTTTGTATGGCTCAG
>DAIEIZ010000015.1 GCA_027351145.1 Candidatus Moraniibacteriota bacterium
TGGAAAGTCCCTGATATTTTTCCATATTTACAATTTTTATCATTATATCACACAAAAGATCTTTTAAAAATTTCAAATTGTGCCACTTTTTTTACTTTTATGCTATCATTAGCATAAGATCATAGCAATAAACAAAAGAAGATATGGATATCCAAAAAACAAAACTTGATGGCGCATTTCTTATTCAGCCAAAAGTATTTAGCGATCAACGAGGATTCTTTTTGGAAAGCTATTCAAAAAAAGAATTTTTAACAGCAAAAATTGATGCAACATTTGTGCAAGATAATCATTCATTTTCAATGAAAAAAGGCGTTCTGCGCGGTTTGCATTTTCAATACCCCCCTTTCGCACAAGCAAAATTAGTCCGCGTCATCAAAGGACAAGTCTTGGATGTTATTGTAGATTTGCGCAAAAATTCCAAAACATTCGGTCATTGGGAAAGTTTCGAATTATCTGAAAAAAATTTTAAAATGCTTTTCATTCCCCGCGGCATGGCGCATGGTTTTTATGTTCTTGAAGAAAATACGCATTTTATCTATAAAACCGATAACTATTACGATGCAAAAAGTGATGGAGGCGTCTCATGGAACGATCCAGATTTAAACATCTCTTGGCCGATTAAAAATCCGCTTCTTTCAGAAAAAGATCAAAAACAACAAAGTTGGCAGAAATTTTTAAAAAATAATCCGTTTTAAAAAACATAACCTTAATCAAATCTATGAAAATTCTTATCACTGGCGGAGCTGGATTTATCGGTTCCAATTTCATTCATTATTGGATGAAAAAATATTCCCAAGACGAAATTGTCAATTTGGATAAATTGACTTATGCGGGGAATTTATCCAATTTGCGCACAGTGGAAAATCTACCTAATTATCAATTTGTAAAAGGCGACATTGCCAATAAGAAACTACTTGAACAGCTATTCGAAAGGAAAAAATTTGATTTGCTTGTGCATTTTGCGGCAGAAAGTCATGTTGATCGGTCAATTTCCGATCCGGATATATTTCTCAAGACAAACATTATCGGCACTCACAATCTTTTGCGCATGGCGCTCAAAAATAAAACGCGCTTTCATCATGTTTCCACCGATGAAGTTTTTGGATCATTAAAAAAAACCGATCCGGCCTTCAATGAAAAAACTCCTTATGATCCGCGCAGTCCCTATTCCGCTTCCAAAGCGGCATCTGATCATCTTGTGCGCGCCTATTTTCACACCTACGGACTTCCCGTAACAATTTCCAATTGTTCCAATAATTATGGACCGTTTCACTTTCCGGAAAAATTATTCCCGTTATTCATCACCAATCTTTTGGAAAATAAAAAAATCCCCCTGTATGGCGACGGCGAAGCTGTGCGGGATTGGCTCTATGTCAAAGATCATTGCCGTGCCATTGACACAATCATTAAAAAAGGAGAAATCGGAGAAACTTATTGTATTGGAGGAAATAGCGAGAAAAGCAACAAAGAAGTAACCTATAAAATTTTAGCGCTTTTAGATAAAAATGAAAAAATGATTGAATTTGTCAAAGATCGCCCCGGACACGATCAACGTTATGCTATCGATTTTTCTAAAATTAAAAATGAATTGGGCTGGGAACCTTCTGTTTCTTTTGAGGATGGTCTTAAAAAAACAATTGCTTGGTTTTCCGCGAATAAACCATGGTGGGAAAATATCAAAAATGGAAAATATAAAGAATATTATAAAAAGCAATATCGTGTAAATAAATGATTAAAAAACCAAAAATTATTATTATCGGGGCAAATGGGATGCTTGGACAATCATTGCTTAAATGCTTTAAAAAGGGTAGCAAATATGAAATTTTAGCTTTGGACAGAAATGAAATCGATATTAGCAATGAAAAATTAGTTAACAAAAAAATTCTTACCGAAAGCCCTTTTCTCATCATCAATTCCGCCGCATATAACGCCGTTGATCAAATTGAAGAAGATGAAAAAAATTATGCATTGGCAAAAAAAATTAATGGAGCTGGTCCGAAATATTTGGCAATTGCCGCTAAAAAATCAGGATCAATCCTTGTGCATTATGTTTCTGACTATATTTTTGACGGGAAAAAAGCCTTCTATCTTGAAACGGATATGCCACAGCCAATTTCTCGCTATGGAAAAACAAAATTAGCCGGAGAAGAAAATGTTAAAAAAAATATTCAAAAATACTATTTAATTCGCACATCAAAATTATTTGGCACACCGGCCAAATCAGAAAAAGCAAAAAAAAGTTTTTTTGCCTCAATGCTTGATTTGGCGCAAACACATAAAACGCTTACTGTTGTGGATGAAGAATTGTCTTGTTTTACTTATGTTGATGATTTGGCTCAAGCAACGCGCAAATTGATAGAAAAAAAATTTCCTTTCGGTATTTATCATTTGGTTAATGAAGGTGCGGAAACATGGTATAGCGCTTTAAAAAAAATTTTTAACTTCACCGGACTGACTAATACCGAGCTCCTACCCGTTCCCGCATCAAATTTTCCTCGCCCAGCCAAAAGACCGCGCCGTTCCATTCTAAAAAATAGCAAGTTTCCAAAATTGCGCAATTGGGAGGACGCGGCAAAAGATTGGCTGAAAAATAAATAATGTTCTATGCAAAAAAGTGAACGGATTAAAACAAACAAAAAACGCTGGTTACTATTATTCAGTAGTATTGTTTTGGCTGTAGGAATTATTTTTTTCATTATCACATCAATCAAGCAAAAAAAAAAAACCGAGTTGTTCAATCAAGCTACTCCATCTCTAAAAAATTCATCTGAAAATTCATCCGAAAAAATATCTGCGAAAAAAAATACTGCGCCTTTTTTTATTTCCGCATGGCTTCCGTATTGGGAAAAAACAAATGGAGCTATTTTATTTGAAAAAAACGCAAATCTTTTTCAGGAGATAAATCCCTTTGCCTTTGGAGTCAATTCGGATGGATCCATTAAAGATATATTAAAAATTGAAAATGCGCCTTGGCCGGAATTGAAAAGTAAGGCTAAAGAAGCTCAGACAAAAATCATTCCCACCATTCTTTGGGCAGATGCAGAATCAATGCATAAAATATTTTCCAATCAAGCGCTTGAGAATAAGCACATCAATGCTATCATCGAAATGCTTAGCAAAAATAATTTTTCCGGTGTGGATATCGATTATGAAGGAAAAAGCATTTCCGATAAAGATTTGTTTACCAATTTTTTAAAAAATTTAGATGCAAAATTAAAAATTGAAAACAAAAGCCTTTCTTGCACGATAGAGGCAAGGACGCAAGATGATGCTCCTCCCGGATTATCCGACACAAGAGCAATGAGCTTTGCCAACGACTTTAATGCGCTTAATTCTTTTTGCGATACCGTGCGCCTTATGGCCTACGACGAAGTTTTTCAAATTCACAGAAGCAATGTTTTTGAAAGTGCCACTGCCACGCCATCAGCTCCAAATGCAGATAATATATGGGTGGAAGAGATAATAAAATATGCGCTTAAGTTTATTCCTCCGGAAAAAATAATATTAGGAGTTCCAACTTATGGTTGGGAATTCCAATATGAAAAATCTATCAACGGTTACCGCTATACGCGCGTAAAAAGCGTAAGCTATCCGAAAGCGCTTGAAAAAGCACGTTTGGCAAATACTACGGCTGTGCGCGATTCCGGCGGAGAGCTTTTATTTACCTATAAAAATTTAGGAAAAAATTACATTATAACTTTTTCCGACGCCGAATCTGTCCGACAAAAAATTGAATTGACAAAAAAATTCAACCTTAAGGGAATTAATCTTTTTAAATTAGATGGCCTTTTCGATCCGCAAATATTTACAATCCTGCAATAGCTTATACGCTTGACAAAATTTAAAATTTGCCCTTTCATAAAAAGATACATCACCTAAGAAAAACTTAAAGAAAGCCACTATTATGAAAAAAATATTTATTCCACTGATTTTGATTTTTCTCGCCATTATTCTTATTGGCTATAAAAAATCACACTCGAACAATAATGCGAGTCCTGTTTCCAAGGCAATAACGCCTGTTACGGTAAAAGAGCTAAAAGAAAGCCAAGCTATTCAAGAAACACTCGCTTTTCCAGCAACCGCAATAAGTAGCCAAATCGCCACTATTAATGCCAAATCCACCGGAACAATCACCGCCATTAATTTTGATTTAGGTAGCAACGTTTCCGACGGACAACTACTTGCGAAAATTGATGATACGGGGAACAGTCTTCCAATGGGAGAAAATAATTTGCAAAGCGCAAATGTTCAACAATTGGAACAGGCACAAAAAGAAGCAAAAAAATCATTGACTCTTGCCAATAAAAAAAGTTATAGCATTGAAAACCAAATAGGACGCGACATTGCCGAATCGCAATATAAAAGTTCGCAAATCGCATTGCAATCCGCAATTGATAATCATTTAATTACCGCTCCGATATCGGGAAAAATAATCACTAAAAATATTTCATTGGGAGATAGCGTAATGCTGGGACAGCCATTAGCTATAATCAGCAAACCGGATCAACTAAAAATTCAATTTTTTGTTGATCAAGCTCAATATGCCGATTTTTCAAAAAATCTGCCAATAACCATAACCGATAATAATCAAAAAGTCTTTCCGGCAAAAATAACAAATATTTCCGCCCAAGCCGACGCAATTACCAAAAAATTCTTAATCGAAGCCGTTCCACTAGAAAAAACAAATTTGCTCGATGGAACAATTATCAATGTTTCTCTTGGCATAACCAAGCATCCGCAGCAAGAAAATTCCGTTTTTATTCCCCTTTCCGCCATCACTGTCGGACAAAATGAGAATTATCTATTTGTCTATGAAAATGGAAAAGCAAAAAAAATAAATATTTCCATAGACTCCATTTCCGGAGAATATGCCGAAGTAAATTTGAATCTGCCAACAGAAACACAAGTTATTGTTTCCGGGAATAAAGCATTGCAAGATGGTGATGCCCTAGAAATAAAAAATCCTTAATTCTAAACAATTTTCCCTCAATTCAATGGACAAACAGAAAGAAACTCATAGCTCATCCGATCATCGCTATCTGGAACAATTAAAATTCAACCCCGAATTGCGAAAAACTTGGCTTAATTTTTTTGTAGTTAATTTTCGTGTTGTCATTCTTTTAATTATTCTCTTGACCGGTTGGGGAATTTATTCCTATCAAAAATTACCGAGAGAATCCAATCCGGAAGTCAAGATTCCTTTCGCCATAATCACCACGACCTATCCCGGCGCCGCACCGACAGATGTTGAAGAATTAGTTACAAAAAAAATTGAGACTGGAATTTCCGGCGTAAAAGGCATAAAAAAAATCACCTCCGGATCAACAAATTCGTTCTCGGAAATTTCCGTAGAATTTGATACTAACGAAAATCAAGATGATGCTATCCGAAAATTACGCGACACACTTAGCACAATCAAAGATTTGCCTGCCGATACCAACACTCCCCAACTGACAGAAGTTTCCTATGATGACCGTCCCATTCTCAGTTTAGCGATAACCGGTCCATATGATGGATTTGTGATGCGTGATTATGCCGATCAAATAAAGGATGAATTGGAAAAATTGCCCGACGTACGTCAAGCCAATGTTTCCGGCGGAGATGAAAAAGAATTCGCCATCGAATATGATCCACAAAAGTTAGCAGCTTTTAATCTTTCAGCCAATACAGCAAACCAAACAATTGCAGCGTCAAATATTGCCATTCCCGGAGGAAATTTTGAAGGTCAAGCCTACAATTACCCAATTAGAGTGGATAATCGCTTTTTTACCGATACAGAATTAAAAAATATTCCACTGTCCCACGCAAGCAATGGCGCCATAATTTATTTGAAAGATGTTGCAACCGTACAAGAAAAAGCCATAAAAAAAACTACTTATTCCCGTTTTTCTCTAAATGGATCACAACCACAAAATTCAATCAATATTGACATTATCAAAAAAACCGGCGGATCAATTATTGACACTTCCGCTGCCGCCAAAAAAATTGTTGCGGAAAAAATAAAAAGTTTCGCTCCTGGCATAAAGTATTCCGCCACAACAGATTTCTCAAAAATAATTCAAAAAGATTTTAACCAACTAACTCACGACTTCTTAGTTACTTTTATTTTGGTTTTCGGTGTTTTATTTTTAATTGTCGGGCTGAAAGAAGCTGTTGTGGCCGGACTGGCAATTCCCCTTGTTTTTTTTGTAACTTTCGGCGTGATGGATCTAACCGGGATTACGCTCAATTTTCTATCTATTTTCTCCCTTATTCTCGCGCTTGGGCTCTTGGTTGATGATGCTATCGTTGTTGTCAGTGCCACCAAACAATATCTAAAAACTGGAAAATTCACTCCGGAAGAAGCCGTGCTTCTGGTTTTAAACGATTTTAAAGTCGTACTGACATCGACCACGCTGGCCACGACATGGGCATTTCTGCCTTTATTATTTGCAAGTGGCATAATAGGCTCATTCATAAAATCAATTCCAATTACTGTTTCCGTTACGCTTGTCGCATCATTACTTATTGCGCTTATGATTAATCATCCTTTAGCTGCAGTATTGGAAAGAATCCGCCTCACAAGGAAATCTTTTTGGATATATTCCACTTTGTTTTTTATCCTCATCGCACTCATCCTTTGGCAAGCGACAATCATCGCTTTCATTTTTGGATTATTTTTCATAACTATTCTTTTTTTTATTTTAAATTGGTATGGCAAAACGGGGAGGAAAAAACTTATCGAAAATGAAAAACTTTCTAGCCTAGAATGGCAAAGCGATGAAGCAATTAAAAAAAAGTTGCAACAACAAGGGCAAGGAGCGCATGACAATCTATTGGGAAAAATTATTCATGGAGTTATCCATTTCGACAAAGCAATTCCTATCTATGAAAAATATTTGCGCAAACTGGTTTCAACTAAAAAGAATCGTCTAATTTTAATTTTTAGCATACTCGCTCTTTTTGTTATCGCCGTCTCTCTCCCGATAAGCGGAATTGTTCCTTCGGAATTTTTTCCCGCATCCGATTCCGACAATATCTATATAAACATAGAAGCGCCTATCGGATTAAAATTGGATGAGACCAATAAAATCGTTTCTCAAGTGGAAACAAAATTATTGAAATATCCCCAAATCGCTAATTTTTCAACAATTGTCGGACAACCGGGAGCTTCTTCATCCGGAGGTGTTGGAGAAGTTTCCAGCGCCGTTTCTCATCTGGCAGGAATTACAATCACCCTTGTTGATAGCACAAAAAGAGATACCGCATCCTATGATTTGTCAAAAAAAATTCGCACCGATTTGGAAAATATCAATGGAGCGACCATTAGCGTTGAAGCGCCAAGCAGCGGGCCACCATCCGGCTCCCCTTTCGAAGCCAGAATTATTGGAGATGATTTGCAAACACTTGATAAAATCGCTGGCGATCTTCGTCCAAAATTAGAAAGCATTCCCGGGGTTGTCGACATAAACATTTCTCTCAAACCTGCTCCAGCGGAATACACTTTTCTTCTCGATCCTGCTAAATTAGAACTCTACCATCTCAATGCATCTTTGGTCGGTTCAACTATTCGCATGGCAATTTCCGGCACAGAAATTAGCACGGTAATTGAAAATAACAAAGAAATTAAAGTTAATGCCCGCTTTTCAAAAAATAATTTGCCCGACCTTACATCAATACAAAACTTACAAATAGCCAATTTAAATAATCAGCCCGTTTTTCTAAAAGATGTTGCCAAAGTAAAGCTAGTACCGACAGTTGGAACAATTACTCATATAGACCAAAAAAAGGCGGTTCTTCTCAGTGCCGGAGTAGAAGGAGCCACCAGGGCAAATGATGTTGTTTCCACTTTCCAGAAAAAAGTTGCTTCGGAATATAAATTGCCTGATGGATACTCTATCGTCTATGGCGGTGAAAATGAACAAAACGCCGAATCGGTGACTTCAATTATTCGTGCCATGGCAATTGCCATGATCCTGATTCTTTCCACCTTAATTATTCAATTCAATTCTTTCAAGCAAGCAATGATTGTTTTGGTCACATTACCATTGGCACTGATTGGCGTTTTTATCGGCATGGCTATTTTTCAAATCACACTAAGTTTCCCGGGTCTCATTGGAATCCTCGCCCTCTTTGGCATTGTTGTCAAAAATGCTATCATTCTCATTGACAAAATAAATCTCAACATTAAAAGTAACATCCCTTTCTTTGAATCAGTTGTTGATGCCGGAAAATCCAGAATTGAAGCTATATTCATCACCTCCATCTGCACAATTTTCGGAATTATTCCCATCACTCTCTCCAACGAAACCTGGCGAGCGCTGGGCAGCACAATTGTCTTTGGCCTAATTCTCTCATCATTCCTCACGCTCTTTATCGTCCCCGCGTTATATTTGAGTTTGGTAAAGGAGAAAGGAAAACTTTGAGTTTGTAATAACACTTATTTTCAGATATAATATGACTATGGGAAAATACGAAGCAAAAATTCCTGAAATCAGGGAAAAAATAATCAAGGCACTTAACCCGGAGAAAATCATTCTCTTTGGTTCTTATGCTTGGGGCAAGCCAACTGATGCCAGCGACGTTGATTTTTTCATCGTCCAAAAAACGGACACACCCAGAAGACAAAGACAAGTCGAACTCAGAAAAAAACTTTCCGGCAGTGGCGTAGCAATGGATTTACTTGTCTACACACCAGAAGAATTAAATTATCGTCTTGAGCTTGAGGATTTCTTTTTTGAAAAAATAATCAGCCAAGGCAAAACTATTTATGCCAAGTAAAGGCCTCATAAAATTCAAGGAGTGGCGAGAAAAAGCAGAGGAAGATTTTGAGTCTGGTCAGATACTTCTCAAACACAATGGCGCTCCTGCCAGTATTGCATTTCACGCCCAACAAGGAGCGGAAAAATATCTAAAAGGTTTTATCGTTTTTCATGGTGGCACTTTTGAAAAAACACACCACCTCGATAAACTTGTCACAGAATGTAAAAAAATTGACACCTTTTTTAAAGACTTCATCGATGAAACTGCTATTCTTAACGACTACTACATCGAAGCACGGTACCCAATTGATATCAAAGAAGATATTTCCACTGAAGAAGCCAAAACTGCCCTTGAGCTTGCTGGTAATATAAAAGATTTTATTCTTTCAAAAGTAGAATTATCTTGAATAATAACGAATCTTCTTAGGTCTAAGTCCGTATCAAGAAAATAAATTTTCGGAATTATTCCCATCACTCTCTCAAACGAAACCTGGCGGGCTCTCGGCAGCACAATTGTCTTTGGCCTAATTCTCTCATCATTCCTCACATTCTTTATCGTCCCCGCGTTATATTTGAGTTTGGTAAAGGAGAAGGAGAGATCCTGATTAACACAAATTTCCTCCAAACAAAAAACGGACATTGGCTACAATCCCAAAGTCCGTTTGTTTTTTTGCCACGCCCTTTCCCAGAGAGCGTGGTTTTTTTCAATGTTTTGTCGGCTCCGGCGTAGGAAACGCCACCGTCTCAACCCCGAAGCCTTCCTCGTCATCCCGACAGGCAATCACCAGCCCGTTGGATGACGAGATCGCGTCCAAAAATTCTTCGTAGCCGGAAAACTTCCGGTCATTGAAAAACATCGGACGCCCCAATTGCTCCGCCAATACCGCCTTGCAGGCAATGTTGGAGAGCGACCAATCCAGCGCTTCCTCAGGGGTGGCCTGAGAAAAATCCAGCGCCCAATCATCGCCATGGAGCAAGAACGTGTTCGCCAGAAACTCAATGGCGTTTTCTTCGCCATCAAGCAACTGACATGTCTCTCCGGCCAAATATCCGGAGATGGCTCTAATAGTCATCAATAATCTCACCTCCTTTCCTCTTTCGAGATTATTTTAAAAAAACTTTCGAACTGCGAACTATTTCGCAAGTCGAAGATTTCTTCAACCATATTTTTCATTCCACCTCATTTCAAATCTAAACTAATTTTAGATCTGAAAGAGAAGGCGGAGGTTTCTGAGTCCTACAAAAAATTCAGAAAACCTCCTAACTCACTTCTCCCTACAACTCAGGGATTGGGAGGTGCTCCGGCTGCACCTCGATTTTATGGACAGTACCGGAAGCCTGTTAGTTCTGCAAAGCCTCCCTGAAAGCTTTTGCATATTTTCCAAGCCAATCTATTTTGATCACTCCCCGCACTATCCAAACGGAGAGGAGATCTTTTCCATTTTCTCCTTTATTTTTGCCCAGTTAAAACTTTTCACCTCCTTTTTCGGCTAAAAATAAAGTTTAAGAAAATGGGCCCTAGCGCGGGCATACGAGGAAAGGAAGAACAGATTAAACTTCCCTCCAAGACACAGTGCCGGTTCTTTCTATCCTCTAGGGCTAGCGCGCCACCGGCTAAAGGATTTTTTGGGAATGTCCGCAGGAAGGGAACGGGCGGGCTGTGCCTCCGCCAGCTATTCACTGTAAACAATCGCGATTTTGGTTTAGCGGTTCGCCTTCCCTTTTTAGAAACCGCCCTGCAACTGACCATAACCAGAACAGAAATTTTCGCTCGCGCTCGGATTCCTGGATTGTTAAGGTTGCGACGCTCGCGTGCGTGCGAGAAACGCCACCGGCTTATTACCTCCTGCCCGGTACCGATGAGTGCTCATGTTTGCCTAGGCAAGTTCGGCGAATTTTGGGATGATCTCTGGCGTGAACCATAGTCATCACCTCCTCTTTTTGTTAAAGGTTATTAATTCCAACTCCGCCTGTCGCGATCGCGAGGTCGGTCAGGGCTTTGTTGGCGCACTCGACCACGAACGAGTGCATCTTGATTCCGGTCATATCCTTCGTGGTCAAGGAGATTCTGTCATCGCCGTCGGTAATGACTACCAGCTCAGGCCGGTAAGTCGCACCTGCGGCGATGATTTCTTCGATCCGTGTCTTGGCTGTCCGAGCACAGCCGCTGATGTCCGTGGATCCGCCACTATAATTTTTCTCGGTAAAGTGGCGGATCAATTCCTTCGCTTCAGCCGGCGTTCCGGCGTGGTGCTCGGCTTTGAGTGAAGTGTCAAACAGGCGGACATACAACTCCGCCTCGCCCTCAATTACCGCTTTCAAGCGGTTCATGAGGATTACTCCGGCCTTAAAGATGCGTTGGCCGGAGCCCATTGAGCCGGAACAGTCAATGATTATATACAACAACTGCTTTTTCTCAATGGTTTTTACTCTTTCGCGCACGGGCAGGGCGCCCGTCACCGCTTGGTACATAAAGTACGCCGGCGATGCCTGGCGCGTCGCCCAACAAGATTTGTTGATCTTGTTAAGCTCGCCCAAGTGCGCGATTGGCCGTTGCCGGATTTCATCGCCCGCAGGATCCGGCTCCTGCTTCTTGGATTTTCTGACCTGCATCTTGGTCAGTTTATCCAAGTTCCGAGAGATCCGGAGCATCAGCTCCTTCCCTCTAAGGAAATCTTCGGCGAGTTTCATTTTTTGGAGACCGTCGTCTCCATCCTTGCCTTTCCCCGCATCAGCGTCCTGATTTGGGTCTAGCAGTTCCCGTTCATCCTCGGACAAGCTGTCAATCTCGTCCATCAGATGATTGAGATCCTCTCCGATTTTCTCGGACATGTCATTGTCCGTAAAAATCGGCAGAGGCTCTCCCTCACCGCTTCCGCTCTCTCCGCCTTTTTTCTTGGCGAGGAGCTTGAGCAGGTTCATCGCCTGCTCGAGCGGTGAGGCACCCGGGAACTTTCCAATTTCCGCCGTCTGCAAAAAATCGCAGACGTTTTGGTGATAGTGCATGGCTTTTTCAAGACCATCCGCTACCACCGCCTGCCGGTCGTGGGTGTATTTTCCCCCGTTGTTGGGGCGCCACCCAAATTGTGGATCGGGAGCGGGCAGGCGCTCTTCGACCCTTTGTTACACAAGCCGGCGGTAACTCGACGGCGGGCTAATCTTACCACCCGCCGCCAAGTTGCAAAGATCGGCCACCAAGTCTTTTGAATAGGACTTAAGGCCAACCTTGCCGGCCACCTCCCGCATCTCCTCAGCCGACGGGCTGAGGTAGGTGGCAGGAGGTCTCGTCCGAAATGTGAACTGGGACATGAAGTCCCTCCTTTCACCCGCCTAGATGCGGGTTTGTTCGAGGGCGCGGGATTGCGCCTAGGTGATTTTTTCGCCCACAGTTTCCCGCAGGCGTTTTCGCCGGTCACTCAGGCCGTCCGTGATTTTCAGGGACGATACTTCGTCCTGAAAAACCACGAACTTTTTCGCCACCTGCAATGCCTTTATGGGCGAGGTGGCCAGTGAGAGCTCACTCAATAATTCCCTGAGTTTGCTCTCGGCCTGGGAAAGATTTTTTTCAGCCGCGGCTCTTTCCATTGCCGCTGTCAGGTCTGCCTGAATCGTTTCTGCCAAACCCTCAAGACCGGGCAAGAAACGGAGGTCGGTCAGATCCTGTTTTTCAACATGATCCGCGCCTTGCATCGTTGCGGATGCTTGGCAGACCTGAAATGCGTGTACCGCCGTCCGCGGGGACACGAAATTCCCCTCAGCAGTCGCTTTGGCCAATATTTCGGCCAACACGCCTTTAAACCCGTTCAACACCGGCCCGCCCAGCCGACCGGCCACCTTCTCAAACATCGAGAGGTAGCTAGCCGCCGAGTAATCTTTCCACTTTAGGTTCAGCTGAAGCGGAAAGCGCTCGATAAGAGCATGGGCGGCCGGGCCCAGCTCACTTATCTCATCAGGTTCCTTGTTGGTGAGGCAAATGATTAATTCAGTTTTCATCCGGAAACGCTAGGCGCCATTCCGGAGCTCCTTGGCCGTCAAAACATCCTTGAGCGCAAGGAGAACGCTCGCGGGTGCATCGAAAAGTTCCTCGAAAACAGCCACTCGACTGTTCAAGAAACTTTTCTCCGGAAAATATTCGAGGATTTTCTCCTCTTCTAATTTCCGGAAATTCAGCCCCCCGAAGAGACGGGATTCATCCATCCCCTCTCCGAAGAACTGGTAGAAAGTCTCATCATCGAGACCTAAGCCGTCTACCACAGCCTTAATCATCTCGGACTTGCCGTGTCCGGCAGGTCCAAAGACAATCAGGTTTTTTTTGCCCGCAAAGGCTAAAGATACAACGCGGGCAATCTCCTCGACAAAAACGAAACCGGCCTCGAGGATAGCCTTGATTTTTTGGAACATACTTCCTCCTTTTCTCCTTGAGCGCCGTCATTAACCTTCATTAAAGGGTTAACGTCGCCTGGCGGAGCTCGCAGTTTTGTTGGCCGCGAATCGCCGAAAAATTTAGGAGGCGCCGACTCACCTCCCTGAAATTTTGAAAGTCCCGAGTCGACGGGTTTTGAGGGCTCTGCTTCCCTCCAATACGGCTCACCACTTTTGACGCATTTGATCTAACTAAATAGACCGCGCCAGAGCAGGTGACTCTCGCCGAATTCCGTCGGCAGGGGTGGCTCTCAGGGAGCCAGATTTACAAAGGACACCGAACCGTCTCGGTCCCCGGGAACACTTCCTCGCTACCCCAAACCAGGGCATGCGAGGACCAGAACTCTCGTGCCAACCTCTCCGCTTTCTGCGGATCCGGCTGTTGCAAAAAATTCTTACGATCCCAGGGCTCCGGTTGTGGCCGATGCCCGATAAAGGCGGTAATTAATACATACTCGCCGTCTCCTCCCGCCTTAAGGATGATGACGAGGCTGGAGCACGGCTCCGGTGTGCGGTTAAGCACGAACCGGGTGTGCCCCAAGCGTTTCGGCCGCTTCGCGTAAATCACTTCGTCGCCAGCGGCCGTGGCAACGCAAGTAGTCTCGCCGATTGGCCGACCGAAGTCGACCTCCTCGACGAAAAAACCCCCGCCCCCGGACTCAATCCGAGCAAGCGCATCGGGCAGGAGACGCGCTACGCCCTCGTGGAGGTGGGAGTTATAGCGATCTACAACCCTCTCCCCACTTTTCAAAATCCATCCGCTCATTTTTTCTCCTTTCCCGGTCATGAGCAAACCGGTTTTTTTGGTAAAGTTGAATTGCCTCAAAAATTTGACTAAAAAAAATAATCAAATTCACTGAGGCAATCCAAAATTAACAATTTAACATTAACAACTATTTTATTGTTAAAGTTCATCCGCTTATTCGCTACTCGATAAATCTTTCGCAACTTCACAGATCCATTTTTACTTCTGGAATAATTCCAGAAGCAATTTCAATCCATGAAAATTTATAATGACCATCATCTCAACAACTGCTCCATTCCCCGATCAGCTTTGAAAATAATCTTTTGGAAAAGTATTGATTTTTTTGCAAAATTCTCTGGGAAAATTTTTCGCTCCGGATAGTTTTTTTGAAAACTGAATGTTTCCAAAAGCGCCGACTCAATCATTCTTTCCAGTATCT
>DAIEIZ010000051.1 GCA_027351145.1 Candidatus Moraniibacteriota bacterium
GGAAGATGTTGTATTTCATATAAAACGAGAAGCTTTGTCTGAGTTGGAGAAAAAAGGAATCAAGGGCGCAGAATTGTCGAAAGAGAAAAAGAAAATTGATAAGGATGTGACGGTCGAAAAAGTTTTAGGAGTTACATCTGGAGATCCAAAGAAGTTGATGAATATTTCTTTGGGTAACAGGCACATGCTGCAGATGGCTTTTGATGTTTTTAAGCTTGCAAAAAAATATCGAAAGGATTCCAAGGCTGTTCTCGCCAAACAAACCTCGCTTATTATTCTTAATGAACAAACTGCCGAGGAAATTTTGGAAGAATTCAAGCAATTTAATTTCTTTTGCCTGAATCCTAAAAAAACCTTTTTCATGATTCAGCGCAGTTTTCATGGTATTTACATCAAAGAAGGTGATTTGTTTTATGACCCGACGACAGAAAAAAACAAAAGATTGCACAATCATGGGCAGATGATGATGCAAAAAGCGCACGACAATGTGATTTTTCGCGTTGATCCGAAAAATACCGGTAAAAGGGAATATATCACTAACAAAGAATTTGAGAAAATTCTTACCGCCCATGATGACTTATTGTCCTACAATGTGGAAGATCTGGGGTTTTTGACAGGTTCTGTCGATTTTCCAAGTCTTACTCTCGCTCTTGAGCTTGGAAAGAAGGGCTATAATATGATTATGGAAGTTGTAGCGCAAAATCCGGTGAAGCCGCAAAAAGGTGGGGCATGTTGTTTTGACAAGAAACTGAGGCGAGTAGTCATGATTGAAAGCAATCAACTTAAGGACATTAAAAATGAAGAGATTAAGCATCTTAATAAAAACTTTAATCATTATCCCAATCCGGTTCAGTCGTATCGTGTAATGAAGGAAAGGGGGTTGCCTGTGTCATTTGAAGTGAAAGCTGCTTACAATCAGAGTGGTGATCGCAAGGATTATATTTATGCCAACCCGGTTCAGGGCAATTTGAATTTTCTGGTCAAAACTGCTTATGTGATGCGCAAAAATCTAAAAGCGATCTATAATTGGAAATCTCCAGCTACGACGCCAATCGCCGTAAAAGCGATGTTTGAGCAGGACAAGCAGGAAGATTTTAAGGAATTTGTGAGGAAAATTAGAAAAGGAAAAATATGTCAATAGGCGAATTTTGTTATACTTTTTTAAGCTATTGATCATATCGCGATTATTGTGTCTGATTCAGATGTCTCTCAAGAATAAATATCTAAAAATGAAAATTATGCAGATAGCGATACAGGTAGCAGACTTGGACGCGAGTCGGATTGACGGGACTCGCGTTTATATTCACAATATGCTTAAATATTTCGGAAAACTGGACGAGGCTAGCGAGTTTTTTTTATACCATAAAAGTAAATTCAATCCCGAGCTTGTTCCGCCGAATTTCCCTAATTACAAAATTAAAGGAAAGAACTTCCTTTTCTTTTGGACGCAGAGTTGGCTTTGTCGGCAATTACGCCACGATAGGCCCAATGTGCTTTGGATGCCGATGCATAATATTCCAATTTTTCATCCAAGAAAAATGAAAACGGTGGTGACGGCACACGATTTGGCCTATAAATATTTTCCTCAATATTTTCCTAAGAAAGATTTGTTCAAGCTGAACCTTTTAGGTAGCTGGGCGTTTACAAAGGCGGACAAAATTATCGCGATTTCTGAGTCGACCAAGAGGGATATTCTAAAATTCTATCCCAGTGTTCCAGAAAGTCGGATCAAGGTTATTTATCATGGTTTTGATGCGGAAGTTTTTTCTGTTCCGAGAAATCTGGAAATCGAAGCGGAGGTGAAGAAAAAGATGAATATTAACGGGGAATATATTCTCTATGCCG
>DAIEIZ010000040.1 GCA_027351145.1 Candidatus Moraniibacteriota bacterium
GAAGTATTGGGTTTGAAAAAATCAAAAGAAACCTTCAGGCGAAATGAATCATTGAATGGCACAAGAAACGAAAAGGCATACCAAAGTCTTGGTAGAGAGATAGGCAATCTATTATTTTTTGTAGGGTTATGGATTGGTTAGCCAGGACACGGAAAAACAAATTCGTTTCACATTTCGCGAGCCATCGCGAGATGGAAAGTGGTCTCCGATTTCAATTTATTTTTGAAATCGGAAGCAGGCTTTTTATCCAGCACTAACTTTTGCTCAGAGAGTTTCCGATTCTGCGCTTAAGTTGAGCCAATGCCTGACCGTGATGTTTCAATTGTTTTTCACGGTTGCGAGCGTCCTTTTCAGAAGAAAAAGACTCATAGTAAACCAGTCGCCAGCAACGACCCTTGGTTGAAAAGCATTTATTGTGGTTATGTTCCCAAAATCTGCGTTTCAGATCGTTGGTGCTTCCATAATAAATTTCTGAGCCCGTTTTTTCTTGGAGCAGGTATACATAAAACATATTTATAGTATATCAGAAAGCAAAAGTTAGTGCTGGACATGCCAAAGAAGAGAGTCTAGAAAGTACATTTGATTTACGAATAAAAAAAGAAGAGAGCTAAGGATGATTATGAAAATAATCGTCTTTAGAAAAATGCTAGTGATAAGAAAGCAAAAATTGATTTTTCGTCAAAATCTCTCTTCTTCGAAAATCAAATATTATCACTGGCATTTTTGTGAATTTATTCAGCACTAACTTTGGACTTTGAATTGGCTGGTTGTGATTATTGAGCAAGAGGACAAAAATTTTCTTCTCAATATTGCAAAAGACAATTCGGCGTTTCGCGCCAGTCCAAAGTTAGTGCTGAATGTAGAAAAGAAGAGCTAATTCACAGAGTTCATTGACAATAAAATACTTTGGCTTTTTCCCAAAAGATTCTGGAAAACAAAAAAATCCGGAATTTCCTGGGGAAAAGTCAAAAAAAACACCCAGGGATTAGCGCTTCGTCCCCCGGGAATGAATTTTTCGGTTCGCCACTCATTACGAGCAATGATGCGAACTACATTTGGACTTTCGATGAAGCGCCTAATCTGCGCTGAGAAAGTCCCAGCCACATAGCGGCCGTAATTCTTCGAAAGGAGGATGCTATGGTAGAAGAATGTTCGATCGAGGACTTATCATCAAGATTAATTATTGAAAACCTACCGCTGGTAAAGGCGGCGGTAGAGTCCGGGAAATACCATCACCATGAGATCGGTGATGGTACTGCAATCGTTTTATCGTGGGGAATCCACGATGAAATGATTGCAGAGTTGGTGAGGCGAAGCCTCACTAACTTCACCGCAGATTCTGTGGCCAGCCGGTGGTTGGCCAGCCAAGAACCATTGACCAACGGCTTATTTATAAGCTGGTTGGTCGGAATCCAGGCTCGTGGGCGCCTGGAGGATTTAAAAAACGCCCACCCACAGTCACCGGCAGTGCAGTTTCTAGAAGGCAGGCCGGTGACCGGGGATCCATCCGAATGGGGATGGCTCACGGCCATCCCTAAAGATCGGAAGGAAGTCCGGTTTGTTGATGGGAATTTTTATCTTCCTGTCAAGGAAATCGGATATGCAGTCCAGGATCCTAAAAAGATCCCGGGGGGCGACGGATATTTCTCGGTCCGCGAGGACGGCCGGATGGATTTGTTCATCCGGCGTGGTTCGCGTGAGACCGGACCGGTCGGCTGGATGTGGGTGCTTATTAACCCATTCCGGTCCGCGCCGGAGGCGGTGGAGGCCGCCATAGATCCATTAGAAAATTACAGCGCCCTAAGGGGGATGAGCGCGGGGTATACCCCCCTCTTTTGGCGCATCTCACGGGCGCATGCCCGGGCGCGCGGGTGGGAACTTCCACGGGACGGACTTTATTCGGATGCAGTTCGTTTTTGTATCCATGGTCCGAAACCGGCGGAAGCGGAATTTGTTCCGCGATCGCCATTCACCGACTTTGAGGAATACTTCCTTAATTGCTCGGTGGAATAAAACGGAGCCGGCCGGCTCCAGTCTTTTGACAAAAACCGGCCAACCACAAAACAGAGGAGAAAGTGCACGCAACGCCAATGGCGCACCACGTCACCAAGCGCTTTCTCCTGCTTTTATCCCAAATCATAAAAAATATTTTGTGATTTGAGAATGAAAGTTGTTTGACAAATGTTGTTTATATTTCCGGTTGCCGTTTGAGTTTTTGAAAAAATCAAAAATTGAAATGGCAATCGGAAAAAACAATCAAAACGCTCGGACCCGAAGCGAAAGTCGGGCAGGAGGAAAGATGACGTTTTTACAAACAATAGCAGAAAGGTATTGCCACAAAAAGTGGCATAACCTTTCAAGAGCAGAACGGAGATGGTTCAAGAAAACCAAAAAGTATTTCTTGAACCAGTTCTACGGCGAGTGGCCTAGCCAGCCACTTGCCGGGCAGCTGTTAACAACGGTGGCCATAGATATGTATTTAAACTATGGCCTTAGCAGAAACCAGTCGGTAGTTGAGGCCGACGATTGGTTTTTTGCTGAAAACCGGCCGGGCTGGTACCGGCAACCGTGGCAACCGGTCACGTTTGACCCGGTTGAGGCCTAAAATCCTAGGCCGCTAGTAAATAAACGGTCGCGATGCAGTTGGTAAACGCGTGAATCCCTGCTAGCTGGTCCCGGCGATAGGATGGGCAATTTGATCCGCCAAAAGCGGATCGGGCCAGATTGAAAAAACCGGCCAACCACAAATAAGGCTCAAAGATTTACCACAAATCCGCGAGCCTTTTTTATTTGGAAAAAAGTTAAAAAAGAGATAAGATAGAGGCAAGTCTAGAAAAGTTAAAATAAATTATGAACAAAATAAAACCAAGAATGTATTATTTTGATAATGAGAATTCCACAACTAAAATGCACCAGGATGCAGAAATGCTTAAATTTGAGGCAAAGCTGGCAACTTTAAAAAAAGCTAATATAGAACTCAACAGGAAAAATCAAAGAGCATTGGAAGACCGGATTGAAATGTTAAATAAAAAAGATTATGGGCCAATATTTGCAAATGGATTAAATCACAAGACTTTGAGTGAAATCGGTTTTTTAGAAAAGACAATCATTTTGGAAAAAGCGATTGGACTTGGAAAAATCGGGCTAAAGGATATGCAGACACTTTTTGATGCCGATTCAAGTGATGAAATCAAGCTAGCTGTGATGGAAACTTTTTCCAAGCTCAAATTTTCCGATGAGAAAGAAAAAACCGAAGCATTGGACTATTTGGAAAGGGTGGGAAAATATTTTTCCGGAAATATCTATTTTGACGGCGATCGAGCATCAGATGAAATTGATGAAGCATATCTCAAAGGCCTGTCTCTTGATTGGTCCGAGGGAAAAGATGCTGAACAAATGATCATAACCTCGGCGATTGTAAGAATTTCTGAGATAGCTGAGAAAGATGATGTCACTCGACGACTTTTGGGAATTTTTGAAAATACGGGTTTTGAACAGAAGGATAATTTGGAAGATTCGGATAAAGACAGTGATCAGAAAAATATAATTACAAAAGGCAGTATGTTTTTGAATGAAAGAGGAGAATTGGCTCATTCTGATGACAAAGAATGGTATGATTTGCGCTATTATGAAAGGCGTTACATCGTTCAACTTTTAGCAGAAAAGAAAAGCCAAAAAGGTATCGATTATTTTATCAATTATCTCAAAGAATCCGATGAATCAACTGTCATCTATCGCAAAGAAATTCAAGAATTACTGGAGACGGACACAGAATATACTCAGAAGAAAACAATGGAAATTTTGGGTGGAGAAAAACTTAGTGATAAACAAATCTTTCGTTTTGTGACTTTGATGACTGATATGCTGGGGGATATTGCAATGCGGGATCGCATTGATAGGGAAATTATTCAAGAAAAAATCATGGGAGGCGGAGAGCGACTGAAAAATTTGGAAAGAGTGCGTTCGTTTTTTACTCCTAGCTCGGACAAAGACGCGATTTTAAGCTTGCAAAGTTTCTATCAAAATAATATTCATTTCGAAGACTACAAAGTCAACGAGCGGATGAATGAAAAAGAAGTGGCTTTGCTGCAAAGCTTGATCGGCAAAGATGAAAAAGTTTTGGAAATGGGTTGTGGAACCGGACGGTTGATCAGCGAATTGGCCAAATCCGGTCGCGATATTTCCGGTTATGACTACACCCAGCGGCATGTGCAAATTACCAAAAAAACCTTGGAGGAAAAAAATTTGCCAACGAAAGTGTTTCAAGGCGATTGGCACAACAATGCGCTAAAAGATGAAAGTTTTGACACAGTATATTCTTTGGGAAGAAATATTTTGCATGATTATTCTATAATTTCTCAAGTGGAACTTTTCAGAGAAGCGACGCGGATTTTGAAAGATGGTGGAAAGTTTATTTTCGACATTCCCGCGCGAGAAAAAGCGACGGAAGAAGAGTTGGTAAAGTTGTGGAAGAAGCGAAGGCATAAAGAATATGAGTTGGAAAATCAAGAAAATTCAAAAGAGGAGACAGAAGCAGAATTGGAAAAATGGGAAGGCGAAGCGTTATCCGAATTCAATGGCTATGAAAAAATGGTTTTGAAATATGGTTTGGAGATGAAAAAACGAGGAATTGATAATTTCCGTTTTGGCGCGATTTATGACTCGCCGGATGGCGAAAACTTTGCCACTCGCTATGCTTATTCTCCGGAAGATATTGCGCAACTCGTGCAGATTTTTGGGTTTGAAATCAGCGAAATAAAAAAAGAGAGGTTGGCGACCAATGAAAATGATGAGAATCTTTATTTTGTGCTCAAAAAGAAAGTAATAAACTAATTTATTGCAATCTTCCACAGTGCTTCAAACCAAGCTCGGTTCATGTCATATATATTTTTGTCTTCAATGAGAATGGAAATTGTGTTACCTTTATCAATAATTTGATAGGAAATTTTGCCATCATAAATTTGAATATTTGATTTGAAAGGGCTGATAAGATCTTTTAGATAGCGAATTTCTGTGATAGCGTCATATTTATCATCCGTTGTGCCAAAAGTCATTTCCGGTTTTTTTCCCGCGCGCAAAATCCTTTTTTTGATGCTTTTATATTTTCTCTTTCTTTTATATTCATTGTTAATTTCTTTGAATTTGTTTTCTGTTTGCATCGCATTAGTATTGATGAAAAGCAATATTTCCGTTTGAGAAGTAAGTGTATCATCGAGAATTTTTTGCATCCCTTCTTCGCCTTCATAGAATTTTACCCCAGGTTTACTCTGCGTGATGTTATAGCTGGAAATGAGACTGGGCAGGGTGTCTTCAAAAGTTTTTTTGCTTTGGCTGAGTTCGGTTTCTTTATTTTCTAATATTTTTTCCAAATTGCGCGGGTGCGTTGCACGCCATTTGGTTACTTCTTTTTCTTTTTCAATTTTTTCCACAAGATTCAATGCAAGCAATTCCTCCAACGCCTTATATGCCACCCCGCGCGGATGATTGACGATTTTCGCCACATCGCTGGCTTTGGTTTCGCCGTGTTCGAAAAGGCAATCCAGCACAGCGGATTGGGTTTTTGTGAGGCCGAATTTTTGAAGTTGATCGTTAAACATTAAGTTGGTTAATATCGCAATTTGCGATATCGAGTCTAGATTATTTTTAGTTCCTATCGCTGTTTCTATCATAAAAACCAATGCGTTTTTTTGGCTGCGTATCTTCTTTCATCAGTCGTGCGATCATTTGAAAAACTACTTTGAAACTTTTGTCATATTTGTCTTCCATCGATTCTACCTTTTCGCGCAGTTGTTTGTGGGTGGACAAAATTTCTCGCAACTTCACGAATGTTCTCACAATTTGGATACTAACCGCAACAGCTCGTTTGCTTTTGAGTACGGCGGAAAGCATCGCCACGCCTTGTTCGGTGAAAACGTAAGGTGCATAACGTCTACCGCCATAACTTGAGCTTCCATTTTGGAATCTCAGGTTTTCACTGTTGTCTAAGGTCACAATTTGTGACTTCCAATTTTCATCGCTTAAGCTTCCATTTTGGAATCTTGAAAATGCAGTAGCTTCTTTTTCGCTTAGTTGAAACATGAAATCTTTTGGAAAACGCTCGATATTTCTTTTGACAGCTTTGTTTAGATTTCCTGTGGTTACGCCATAAAGCTCGGCTAAATCTCGGTCAAACATTACTTTTTCCCCGCGGATGAAATAGATTTGGCTCATTATCCGTTCATCAGGAACTGCGCTTGAGGTGTCATTTTGGTGCTTTAAGTTTTCATTTTTGACCATATTTTTTGGTTTTTTATGCATTTTATACCATAATTCTAGCAGATTTTGCCTACTTTGTCAACATTAAAAATGACAATATGAAAGTGATGATAAGCCAAAATAGTCTTTTATGTTAGGCGGTTTGATGACAAAAAGCTAAAAATGCCATTGTTTCTATGGACAAAATTGTTAAATTCTGATATACTACGCAGTTAAGATGAATTGCCAGAGAGATGAGCAATTGAAGAAGAGAGAAATCTTCACTTAACAAAACAAAGTTCTTTCAACTAAAAAAATGTATTCAAATCGCCTCTGGAAGTATTGGGTTTGAAAAAATCAAAAGAAACCTTCAGGCGAAATGAATCATTGAATGGCACAAGAAACGAAAAGGCATACCAAAGTCTTGGTAGAGAGATAGGCAATCTATTAT
>DAIEIZ010000009.1 GCA_027351145.1 Candidatus Moraniibacteriota bacterium
TTTTTTTTGCGCATGTTTTTGGTATTATTTTTAGTTAATTTTAATTGGGAGCTACTTCTTGCCATTTGCCGGAGTTGCAAGGACAGTAAAGGGATCCAGTGCAACTACTCGCCGTACAATTGTTAGCACATTCAAAACCAAACACTGATGCCGGAATGCATGTTTGACGTTTAACTCCGCAATCTCCTGTCCCACAAGTGAGTGTAGTAGGAGAGCATGTCGCGGCAGGACAAGCAATGTATTCACAACTGCCATTAGTGGAACAAGAAGTAACCTCCGTCCAATCTTTTGTCACTGTCAATCCGGTTTCTTTCGTTCCCGGACATTTGTAATGATCACCGGGAACTGAACCGGTACAATTAATGGTTGTTGCTGGAGTGTAGTACTCACACTTTCTTGCGTCCGAACAACTCGCTGATGAATTCCCCACTAACTGCCAACTGAGACTCGACGTCAATCCCGTATCGTCTCCCGGGCACATTGTTGAACCAACAGGTATTGAACCAGTGCATACTGTCCACGCACAATTACAACCATCACAAGTCGTCCCAGAAGAACAACTCGGACCGCCGCTAAAAACCAAGCTACATGCACAGTTTTGCGTACACATTGATCCATTCCAAGTATAACCGACATTGCATTGATAGCAAGACGTCCCCCCACAGCAAGTAGCGGAAGTCGTACTGCCGTTAGCCAGTGATACCCTGCAACCAGGACCAGTGGAGCATGTAGTATTACAACAGTTATTCACACTATAATTAACTGATCCCTGTCCATAAGCACTATAAGAATTAATTAAATCAGTAGTATAGCCATGGGCAAAGGCATAAATAAAATTAGCGGTATAATTTCCACAGCTCCAATTACCAGCACTAGTATCGAAATCATAGCTACCGCCAGTACCTAAATCGAGTCTAGTATAATAAACATTATTAATAAGCCACCTTGCCGTATCGCCAGTTTTTATAGTTACCACCATTCCCACAGTCACACCATTATTGCAAATATTTTGTCCACTCGAACTACCATTGGCCGTAATTGTCGCTCCTTGATTAACTGAAGTACTTCTAAGGCCATATGTAAAAGAAACGATGTCTTGATAGCAACCATAAATTTCTCCATATGTTGCAAAAGCTTTTTCGCTAGGAAATTTACATAGACTGGAATTCCACCAATTAAGAGGATCACATGTCGGTGTTTTATTTATATCTTCCTGTGAAATTCCACAGTTAGTCATACTGACAAAATTTGCCCCGTTCGTAATGGAGTCGCTAAGCGATAACCACCATCCCGGTCCATACAAGGTGTCAGTAGCTGCATTAACCCGATTGGCGAGAAAAAATGGAGCGAAAAAAATCAAGAGGAAAATTCCCAATTTGGAAATGCCACCGCCTTTCCCTTTTTTCACGTATAACCAAACAACTAATAGCAAAAGGGCCGCCAGAATCAAAGTAGCGACCAGTACCAGATATTTGTTATCCCCCTTTTTAGAGAGTAACTGATTTTGATTTGTTTTTATCGCGGTTTTATCCGATTCAGTATTAATTACTTTTTTATACAGCAATTGATCGCCGTCCTTCAAACTAATTGTAACCTGCGGATAAGCACACGCTTTTTCCAAGGAAATTGCCAATATTGTCCGAGAGTCACCCACTCCATAGACTGTCGTTTGATTGCAAAGCGTTCCATCCGGCAATTTAAATTGCACTTCAAAATTTGGATCAGCCAGTGAGCTTCCGCCAGTTCTCGCACCATAGAAAGTATCAGCCGGTCCTGCCCACAGCAAAGACACTTGAGCAATTTCCCCTGCTTGATATGTATTTTTATCAAGACTAGCGCTGACAATTGTTCCGCTTTTTCCCGCAACGACAAAATGGGCAACGATCGGATTGGAAAAAACATTGCCATCTTTTTTGAGTACGACTACAGCATCATAGGCTTGCGGATCAGCCGGCAAGGGAATTGCCACCTTAATTGAGCTATTTTCATCTTTATTGAAATTTAATATTTCATTTTCCGGCACTTGATATTCACTAACCCCCTTGCCATAGAAATCTCGCTGATAGAAATCAATCACAGGCAAAACACTAATTGCATTTCCTGATAAATTTTTAATTTGACAATTCAAGAAAAGCTTCTCTTCCTTTTTCACATCAACCCCCTGATTGAGAGCATATCGCCTATCAGCCACATCTCCTTCAATCGAAAGATAGCAGGGATCGCTCATTTTCAGATACTGATTAGTGCCAGAAAGATTCACATTAAAACTTTGCGCCGCCAAAAGTAAACCACTCGCATCCTTCACTTTGAGCCAAAGAACATAGTTACCGTCTAAATATGCAGGCGCCTGATAAATAATTTCCCTCTTGACCGATTCCCCTTTTGCAATCGTAATTTTATCGTCCCAGAAAACCTTAATATCAGCCACGATTTCACCTTGATCTTGTTTTTGGACCAGTTCTAAGCCATAGACTAAATTAGATTGGAGATCCATTGAATTTTCTATTTCGAAATTCAATTTGAGTTGGTCATTCTTATTTTCACTAATCTGAGCATTGCGAATATTAACATCCGCTATTGTTTCCGATTTTCCAATCAAACCAGGATTTGTACTTTGATTAACAAAATCCTGAACTGTGTTGACATTAACGGCGTTACTGTCAACCTGATGCGCCTTAAGCGCTGCCTGATAAGTTGCCACCAGCCCACTGTCATCCGCCCAAACATTTTTCCCAAAAAAAAGAAAACATGCGGATAAGAGAAATAGAAAGATTATTTTTTTTTCATTTTATTTATTTTTAATTAACCTGGTTATTTCATAGCCATAGCATGCCCAGAAAAAATCCACACTGCGAATTTCCCTTCCTTGCAACTTTTTTATTTCCGAATCATCCATATGCTCATCACATCACTATTCCTTCTTATTTGAGTTATTTCTAATAACCACATTATACAACGCTTTTGAAAATTTGTCATTATTTCATGACATTGGACAATGCGCTTTTTACTGATATAATTAGAACACGAATTAAAAAATAAAAAAATGCGCCAAAAAAACTCCTTTATCAAAACTGCAATGGTACGATGCCAAAGGATATGCGCTGATCAATAAAGAAAATATGCAAGAAATAAAAACAGAAAAATTCAGCTGGATTGATTTCGCAGAACCCGGCGCCGATGACGTCTTGAAAATCCAAAAACGATTCAACCTGCATCCGCTAGTCGTGGAGGAGTTTTCCACCCCGACCTTGCGGCCAAAAGCGGCTGAATATGACAATTGCGTCTATCTCGCCATTCATATCCCCCTTTATGATAGCGTAAATAAGACCACCTATCCCGGAGAACTGGATATTGTAATTTGCGAAAACACACTTATTACTTCGCATGACGTGGAAATCTATCAGTTGAATGATTTTTTTAACGAGCTAAAAAGAAGCAAGAAGAAACGTGAAACATATATGAACCAAAGTCCGGGAGCACTCCTGCGCTATCTCCTGGAAATGCTCCTGGAATCTTGCTTTCCTCGACTTGATCATATCTCCAAAAAATTAGATTTCGTGGAAAAAGAAATTTTTGCCCAACATGAGAAAGAAATGGTATTTGAAATTTCTCTCGTCAAAAGGGACATTCTCAATTTCCGTCGCACCATGAAACCGCAAAAAAGCGTTTTTGAATCACTCACGCAAGAACATAAGTTTATCGAGCGCGAACTGCGCCCCTACTTCCAAGATCTTATCGGCACCAATATTCGCATTTGGAATATGCTTGAAAGCGCCAAGGAAACAATTGAATCTCTTGAAGCTACTAACAACTCTCTGCTCTCCAATCAGCTCGATATGACCATGAAGGTGCTTACGATTTTTTCTGCCATCCTCTTGCCACTTACCGTTTATTCCAATATCATGTCCATGAGCACCAATATCCCGTTCCACGAAAATCCCTTGGCTTTTTGGTTTCATGTCTCAATCATGCTCGTATTAGCCATTCTTACGTTTATCATATTTAAACTGAGGAAGTGGCTATAGCTCTACGAAATAAATACAAAATACTTAAAAAAAGCAACTAGGCTCAGTTTAAACCATACCCATACCAATTCATCTGCCTGCCGGTAGGCAATTCGCATAGATATATATGCTCAAATTACACAACACCCTGACTCGCACAAAAGAAGAATTCAAACCGATCCACAAAGGCAAAGTCGGTTTTTATACTTGCGGTCCAACAGTCTATGACTACATTCATATTGGAAACATTAAATCCTATATGACCGCGGACACCCTGCGCCGCTACCTGAGTTATCTTGGCTACGAAGTCAAACACATTAAAAATATTACCGACGTTGGACATCTCACTGAGGATGACATTGCTCAAGGCGATAGCGGTGAAGACAAACTGGAGAAAAAAGCTTTAACCGAAAAAAAATCCCCCGCGGAAGTGGCCCGATTCTATGAAAACTATTTTCGAGAAGCAGAACAAGCAATAAACATTTTGCCCGCTCATTTTTTTCCTAGGGCAACGGCGCACATACCCCAAATGATTAAAATTATCACTGGGCTCATTGAAAAAGGTTTTGCCTATGAAAAAAATGGCAATGTTTTTTTCAGTGTCAGAAAATTCTCTGACTATGGAAAACTTTCCGGCAACACACTGGAAAAACTAAAAGTTGGCGCGCGCCTGGAGGAACATCCTGACAAGAAAGATCCTTGGGATTTTGCCCTTTGGCTCCGTGCTCCTAAAGAACACTTGATGAAATTCAATTCCCCCTGGTCAATTGGATATCCTGGCTGGCACATTGAATGCTCAGCCATGAGTTCGGAATATCTAGGTGACACATTTGACATTCACACCGGCGGTGAAGATAATATTTTTCCCCATCACGAAGCTGAGATTGCTCAGAGTGAATGCTTTTCCGGAAAAAAATTTGTTAATTACTGGCTCCACACCCGACTCCTCTTGATAGATGGAGTGAAAATGTCTAAATCCAAAGGTAATTTCTACAGATTGGACGATATCCTGAAAAAAGGTTACGACGCCATGGCCTTGCGCATTCTAATCCTATCTTCTCATTACAGAAGCCAGATGAATTTCACTTGGGATTCAATGGATCAAGCTAAGAGTAATTTTCAAAAAATAACTGCCTGGGTTAGTAATTTGCAAAATATTGCCACAGACGCTCCGGATAAAGAACCAGAAATTAGTTTCACGCACATCTATCGAAAGCGCTTCGAAGAAGCAATGGACGATGACCTCAATACTCCGCTCGCGCTTAGCGTAGTTTATGATTTAATCACTGAAACCAATAAGCTGCTATCAGAAGATAAGCTCTCCCCCACTACCGCCAAAGAAATTTTGACTTTCTGGGATAAGATTAATAAAGTTTTTGGTTTGATTATCTCAACATACACCCTTAAAGCAAAAAAGGCGCATTTTAAGCTTACGGGAGGAGATGTTAATTTCAGTATCAATAAAAATGAAGAATTGCCAGAGGAAATCACAAAATTAGCTCAGAAAAGGATAGAAGCCAAACTTAGCAAAGATTTTGTTATGGCAGACAAACTTAGAAAAGAAATCGAAAGTCTGGGTTATTCTATGGAGGATTTAAAAGACAATAATTATTTAATTAAAAAACAATAACATGAATGATTTTTGCGATTGCTCACAATGTCCGCATCATTGTGGCAGGAGTGAAGATGCGGACACTCCTGTCGATGGAAATAATGAAGAGACAACAACCTCGGAATCCAATAAATCAAACGAGGGCGAAGCTTTTGATGACGAAGATACTACGGCTTCCGCTATCGAAAAAGTAGACCACCTTAAAAAAGACATCATTGAACTTGGTTTTAAATTAGAAGATACCGAGGACGGGATTAGAGTGACAATGTAGATGAGAAACTTCTGGCAAAAAATTAAAAAACCAATTCTGGCTCTGGCGCCCATGGCGGGAATCACGGATAGTGCATTTCGGCAAATTTGCCGCCATCATGGCGCTGATGTGACTTATTCGGAAATGGCGAGCGTAAGCGCGCTGTTTTATAAACCGCAAAATACCCTGGAACTAGTTAGGTTTAATAAAAAAGAACGGCCATATATCGTTCAATTGTTTGGCAACAAACCGGAACATTTTGCCGTGGCGACCAAAATTATCGCCAAAGAAGTCAAGCCCGATGGCATTGACATTAATTTCGGCTGTCCTGCTAAAAAAGTTTTCAGGCACGGCTCCGGCTGCGCTCTCATGCCTCAGATTGAACTGGCGCGCGAAATAATTTTGGCTGTCTGCAATAATACCAATTTGCCAGTTTCGATCAAAATTCGCGCGGGACTGAAAAAATTTAACGCGATTGAATTCATCGAAAAAACCAAAGACCTTCCCTACTCGGCTGTGATGGTGCATGGCAGAACATATGAAGGCGGATTTTCGAGCAACGTTAATTGGGAATTAATTTCACAAATCAAAAAAATTATTCCAAACAAAATCGTCCTTGGCAATGGCGGAATTACCACACCCGAAGATGCACTGGAAGTCTTGCAAAAATATCCCGGCATAGATGGTCTTGGCATTGCTCGTGGCGCCTGGGGCAAGCCCTATCTTTTTGAACAAATCAAAAAATACACCCATGCCACAGGAACACTTCATAAACCGCCCATGCCACTGGTTTTCTCCAAGATTAAAAAAATAATGCTCGACCACGCAAAACTAATTTATACCGACAAAGGCGAAATGGGCAAGCTAGAAATCAGAAAACATCTTGCCTGGTACATCAAAGGTTTCCCTGGCGCCGCGGAACTGCGTCAAAAACTAGTCCGCGCAGAAAGCCTCCGGGAAATTAAAGAGATCTTGAAATAAAAATGCGCACAGTCATTGCATAAACCGGGCAAAAACGCAAGTTGCCGAGTTTGTTTTCTCCTGCTAGAATAAATGGGCTATGGCAACACTCGAGAATAAAGACTTGAAACTTCCACCTCAAAACATCGACGCGGAAAAATCCGTGCTCGGTGCTTTAATGCTGGACAAAGACGCCATTATCCATGTTGCCAATCTCATTCGCCTTGGTGATTTCTACAAAGACATTCACAACATCATCTATGAAACAATGCTTGATCTCTATGAAAAAAGAGAGCCTATTGATGTGCTAAGCCTTTCCAATCGCTTGGAAGAAAAAGGCCAGCTTGATGCTATTGGCGGATCAAGCTATCTTGCCACGCTAGTCAATACCGTTCCATCCAGTTCCAATGTTTCTCACTATGCCAAAGTGGTGCAAAAAAAATCCACTCTGCGAAAATTAATCGAAACCGCCAGTGAAATTGTCGAGCTCGGTTATCACGAAGAAGAAGACGTAGACAAATTGCTTGATCAGGCGGAACAAAAACTATTCGCTGTTTCACAAAAATACATCAAGCAAGATTTCATGCCGATCCGTTCCATTTTGGAAGCCGCATTCAACCGCATCGACGAACTGCACAAAGGTGATCACCAACTGCGCGGAATTCCCACCGGTTATCCGGATTTGAATAATATCTTGGCCGGTTTCCAAAAATCCGACTTAATTATTCTCGCCGCTCGTCCCAGTATCGGAAAATCTACCCTGGCAATGGACTTTGCGCGCAATATTGCTGTTAAGGAAAAAGTTGGCGTGGGTGTTTTTTCTCTGGAAATGGGCGCCGATCAATTGATTGATAGGATGCTTGCCGCCCAGTCCGGCGTTGATCTGTGGCGTCTGCGCACTGGCCGCCTCAAAACTGGAGAAGGCGATGATGATTTTCAACGCATCGGCGAAGCCATGGGTGTGCTCTCTGAAGCCCCAATTTTTATCGATGACTCAGGATCCGCCAATATCATGGAAATTCGCACCATGGCCCGACGCCTTCAAATGGAACACAGCGTTGGTATGATTATTATTGACTACTTGCAACTGATGGAGGGCCGCTCCACCGGTGGAGATAACCGCGTGAATGAAATTTCGGAAATTTCCCGTTCTTTGAAACAACTGGCTCGCGAACTCAATATTCCCGTCATTGCCCTTTCTCAGCTCTCACGCAATGTGGAATCGCGCAGTCCGCAAATTCCAAAACTTTCCGATCTGAGAGAATCCGGTTCTATCGAACAAGACGCCGACATTGTCCTTTTCCTCTATCGCGAAGACCGCGAAAAACCGGATACACCGAACAAGAACATTGTCGAAGTCCACATCGCCAAACACCGTAACGGCCCCGTCGGAAAAATGTCGCTCTATTTCGACGAAGCTTCAAC
>DAIEIZ010000059.1 GCA_027351145.1 Candidatus Moraniibacteriota bacterium
CTTTAACATCAAAAGGATTAATTAATTTTGCCGCATCTCCGGCAATTTCCGGAATCGAAGACACATTGGAAAGAATCGCCGGCACGCCGGTTGCAAAAGCTTCAAGCACAGTTGTTCCAAAACCTTCATAGAGCGACGGCATCACAAAAAAATCCGCCTGAGAAAAAAGCGCCGGGACATCATCACCAACTACATATCCGGTAAAAATCAAATCCTTTTCAATTTCCAAATCTTTTGCCATCTGCTTATGCTCAGTCGCCAGCCAACCCCTCTTTCCGGCAATAATTAGTTTATAATTAAACGTTTTTTTCTCGGCAAAAAATTTTTTTCTAAAAATGGCAAACGCTTCAAGAAGGCGGGCAATGTTTTTTACCGGCTCAATGGTGCCTAAAAATAAAATATATTTTTCATCAATTGAAAGATTATAGCGCTTTAATATTTCTGTGCGTGCTATCGTTGATTTTTCCGATAAACGCTTATCATATCCGCTATAGATCACTTGAATTTT
Source organism: Candidatus Moraniibacteriota bacterium (assembly GCA_027351145.1). Classification (GTDB taxonomy): domain Bacteria; phylum Patescibacteriota; class Minisyncoccia; order Moranbacterales; family UBA2206; genus UBA9630. The sequence goes on from DAIEIZ010000059.1 coordinate 509, forward strand.
ATCTTTCGGAATTTTAAAAATATCACAAATATCATTTTTAGTTGATTGAGAAACCGAGATTAACTTGTCTGCCTTTTTAATGGCAAAACTTAGCATTGCTTTCGCTTTAGCGCGAACCAATGGCGGAAAAGCTTCCGGCACTTTAATTGTTGCCAAATCATAAATAGTTGCTATTGTTTTTCCGCGATAAGAAGCAGGGATTCTGCTAAGCGGAGAAGTTGTGTGCAATACATCCAACTTTTCTTTGGAAAGCGTAGCTGTGCCCAAAATTTCGCTATATGCTCCGGGTAAATACTTTTTATAGTCGGAAAATGGATAAAATTTTATCTTGACATTTTTCTTTGAAAACTTTTTAACATCCTTTTCGCGCACGCGATAATCAAAAAATAAAACATATTTATTTATTTCATCCATCTTTAAAAGATGGCGAATAAGCTGGTATGTATAATGTCCCGCCCCAATCGCCTCGCCTTTGTCCGGATTAAGAATATTGCGCGCATCAATGCCTATTTTCATATAATTCAATTTATCTGATTAAGCTTTATTTGAATATCTTACACCCTTATAATAGCACTCTTTTAACTGTTTCGTCCAGCCAGTCCGCCGGTAAACATGACTTTTCATCGGCTCAAAACTTAATCGATGAATCGGGCATGGTCCATATTTTCCGAGCGCTTCAAGGTGCGCCCTTGTTCCATACCCCTTATGCTTGGCAAAACCATATTGCGGATATAATTTATCCGCCTCGCAAATCATTCGATCGCGCGTCACTTTGGCAATAATCGACGCTGCCGCGATTGATTTCACAAGTTTATCCCCGCTCACAATTGCCAATTGCTCTAAAGATAAACTAGGAATTATTTTGTCGCCATCCACTAGCACGATACATCTTCTATTCTGTATCAATTCTTTTTGTTTTTTTTGAAAATCCGTAATTGCCTTTTTCATTGCAAGATATGTCGCCTCCAAAATATTCATTCGATCAATCGTCTGGTGATCGCAAATTCCCACACCGACATAGAAATACTCATGAATAAAATCAAACATCATCTCGCGTTGTTTTTCTGAAAGAGTTTTTGAATCTCGAATAAAGTTCCATTTTTTGTCCGTCAAATCTAAATTTTTGAAATCCTTAATTGTCGCCACACTCGCCACCACCGGCCCTGCCAACGGCCCCCTCCCCGCCTCATCAATCCCCAAAACAAAATCAAAGCCCGAAGCCAATAAATTCTCTTCTTGTTCAAATGTAGCAATAGTGGTTTTCATAATTTAACTACATTTTAACTTATTTCTAATTATTTCACCAACAGCTCTAGTAATTGACAAAATTCACAATTAATGCAATTATTGGGTATTATTTCGGTAATTATAGCGTAAATATACCTAAACAAAACCATGAGAGGAGGGAGTTCTTCATGAAACCAAATGCTATTTTAGCACTATCATCTGACTATGGATGCGATAGTTATGCGAATAAAATTATCGCACGGTGGGCAATTCATCTTGGAAATACGCTTGAAATACCTGTTCTCACTGATCCCTACATACCGTTTAATGCCTGGGCAATTAAATGCCCACATCGTATCATTGGAGGACATAAAAACGAGCACCCATCTATTATAGATTGCCTCCAATCCGCCCTTTTTTTGTACAACCATCTTGAAGCAAGAGAAATCAAAGAGGTTCTTATCATAACCTCCTCTGAAATTTCCTCACAAATACTTCGGTTTGTCAGAGAAATCTTCAAAGAAACTGAAATTACTTTTTACTGCCTAATCGCGCAGGATGGCAACGATTGGGAAGAATGGCGAAAAGAAATAATCTCATAAATCTTACCCTTCTGGCTTTATCGCTGGCTTACCAAAAAGCTGGTATGAAGCAGAAGAAGCCAAAGATGGCTAGCAAAGAGTCTCCGCTAGCCATCTTTTTATTTTCCAAAACTATGCTAGAATACATTTACCAAGATTTATGCATTTGTATATTCGTACAAATTCGTAATTCGTAGTAGCCTATCTTGCAAACCCCAAGGATCCGTCCGGGCAATGAAGATAGCACAAACTAAATGACAACTTTCCAATTTCAATTTTTTATAGAAATTATAAAACGCTCTGCGGGGTGTTTTTTGTTTTTTCCAATTTACATTCATATCCCCTTCTCCATTAGGGAGAAGCCTGCCTGCCGGTAGGCGGGGTGGCTAAAAGCCGGATGAGGGAGGAGTCTTTTAATAATAACCGTTACTGATTTATATAGTTTTTCTTTTTTATTAGCACCCCCCCCAACCTGTCCTTTGGGCATCCTCTCCCTAAGGGAGAGGAGGGTATAAACAAAATTACAAATAATATTATGCCAGAGACTTTAGTTAAAAAATTCACTCATCTCCACGTCCACACCCACTTCTCCCTCCTCGATGGCCTCGCCAAGATCGATGATATTTTAGATCGTGCCAAAGAACTGGGCATGGACTCACTTGCCATCACTGATCACGGCGTGCTCTATGGCGCGATTGAATTTTATATCAAAGCCAAAGCGCGTGGGATCAAGCCGATTATCGGTTGTGAGATGTATATCACTCCGACAGATCTTCATAGCAAAAATCCCGACTCAGCCGATCGCAAACGTCATCACCTTATACTGCTTGCTAAAAACGAAGTGGGGTACAAAAACCTAATGCGCCTCATTACTATTGCTCACCTTGAAGGATTCTACTACAAACCTCGTATCGATAAGACTGTGCTACGCTCACACTCAGAAGGTCTTATCGGACTCAGTGCCTGTGCAGAAGGTGAAGTGCCATCAGCCGCCATCTCCGGCAATCTGGAAAAAGCGGAAAAATTAGCTCTAGAATATGAGAACATTTTTGGAAAAGGCAACTTCTATTTGGAAATTCAACATCATCCAAAATTTGCTCCGCAACAAATTGCCAATGATGCACTGATTGCCATTTCCAAAAAACTCAATATTTCGCTTGTGGCCACAAATGACATCCACTACGTTAATGAAGGCGATGCGTCGGTGCAAGACATCTTGCTTTGCATTCAGACTAACCGCAAAGTGGAAGAGCAAAACCGCATGAACTTGATGGATTTCAAACTCTATCTCAAGAGTCCCGATGAGATGGCGGATCACTTTAGGGATAATCCGGAAGCTATCGCCAATACTCAAGAAATTGTTGACAAGTGCAACTTGGAAATAAAGCTAGGTGAAACCCAGCTTCCCTATTTCGGCGTACCGGAAGGCGAAACAACAGAAACCTATTTGCGAAAATTAACAGAACAAGGCTTGCATAAAAGATTTGCCCCGGAAGAAATTACTCAAACCCATCTTGATCGCATGGAATTTGAACTTTCCGTCATTGAAAAAACCGGTTTCGCATCCTACTTTCTCATCGTGCAAGATATGATCAACTGGGCCAAAGACCAAGGCATCGTCGTCGGACCGGGTCGCGGTAGTGCCGCCGGTAGTTTCGTTTCTTACCTTATCGGCATTACTAATCTCGATCCGATCAAATATGACTTGCTGTTTGAAAGATTCTTAAACCCGGAAAGAATCTCGATGCCCGATATCGATATGGACTTTGCCGACGACCGACGCGATGAAGTCTTGGACTATGTCCGAGGAAAATATGGCAACGATCACGTCGCCCAAATCATCACCTTTGGAACAATGGCTGCCCGCGCCGCCATCCGCGACGCTGGTCGCGCGCTCAATTACCCCTATGACTTTTGTGACAAAACTGCCAAGCTGATTCCAATGTTTTCCACGATGGCGGAAGCCTTGGAAAACGTCAAGGAATTCAAGGACTTTTATGCTTCTGGCGAAGACGCTAAAAAATTGATCGACAGCGCCAAACGCTTGGAAGGTGTCGTGCGCCACGCGTCGATGCATGCTTGCGGCGTTGTCATTACGCGCGATCCAGTGACGGAATACACTCCGCTCCAAAAAATGCAGGGCAAAAAAGAAGGCTACGTAACGCAATATTCTTCCTCGACCAAATCCAGTTATGTGGAAAAAATTGGCCTTCTCAAGATGGACTTTCTGGGACTGAAAAATCTTACCATCATGCAAAACGCGATGCGCATATTGAAACGCACAAAAAATATCGATCTAAAAATTGATGATATTCCGGAAGCCGATCCAGATACGTTCACACTTTTGCAAAAAGCCATGACGACCGGTGTTTTTCAATTGGAAAGTTCTGGGATGAAGAGATATTTAAAACTACTCCAACCTTCAGTCTTTGAAGATATCATCGCCATGGTTGCCCTTTATCGCCCGGGACCGATGGACTGGATCACAGACTTTATCGCCCGAAAACACGGTGAAAAATCGATCCAATACCTTCACCCTAAGTTAAAACCGATTCTTGAAAAAACCTACGGCGTGGCCGTCTATCAAGAACAAGTGATGCAAATCGCCCAAGCCTTGGCCGGCTTCACACTCGGCGAAGCGGACGTTCTGCGAAAAGCGATGGGCAAAAAAATCTTCGCCCTCATTGCCGAACAAAAAATTAAATTTATCGACTGCGCCGTAAAGCTTGGCACAGAACGTAAAGTGGCGGAAAAAGTTTTTGCCTACATTGAACCGTTCGCCGGTTATGGCTTCAATCGAAGCCACGCCGCTTGCTATGCTCTCATCGGCTACCAAACAGCTTACCTCAAAGCGCACTACCCAGCAGAATTCATGGCAGCACTCCTCACCTCCGACCAGGACGACATTGACCGCGTCGCCATTGAAGTCACAGAGTGTCGCGAAATGGGCATTGAAGTTTTGCCCCCCAACGTCAATGAAAGTTTTGAAGAATTTTCCGTCATCATTGATCCAGAAACTAAATCAGAAAAAATTCGCTTTGGACTCAATGCCGTGAAAAATGTCGGACACACTGTCGCCCACGAGATTGTCGAAGAAAGAAAACACGGCGGACGTTTCACAAGTCTGGCTAATTTTATCGAGCGGGTCGAATCAAAAGATCTCAACAAAAAATCGATCGAGGCTCTGGCCAAAGTCGGCGCCTTGGAAGATTTAGGCGAGAGAAATCAGATTGTCGCCTCGATTGAAAATATCCTGGCTCATTCCAAAAATTTCCAGAAAAATAAAAATTCCAAACAAGTCAGCCTATTTGGAGCGCTGGAACTTGCCGAACCGGAAATCCAGCTTCTCCCCACTTTTCCCGCCACCAAAAAACAACAATTGGCCTGGGAAAAGGAACTGATCGGTCTTTACATCAGTGGCCACCCGGCCAGCGACTACCAAGCTTACATCGAATCAGTCGCTATTCCAATCAGAAACATCGGGAAAGAACATGTCGGACAAGAAATCACGCTTGGCGGAGTGGTCGCCAAGGTCAAAAAGATTTTTCTCAAAAATCAAAAAACGATGCTTTTTGCCACCGTTGAGGATATGTATTCCAACATTGAGCTACTCGTCTTTCCCAAAGTCCTCGAAGCGACCGGATCGCTCTGGACCGAAGACAAAGTCCTCCTTGCTTCAGGAAAAATTTCCGATAAAGACGGCAGCTTCAAGCTCTTGGTCGACAGCGCCAAAGTGATTAACCAGCAAGAAATGGAACAACGCGCCCGCATCATCGCCACCCAAAAAACCAACGGCACTCACGTGGCGCCGGTCACTCCAACACAAAAAAAAGATGCCAAAGAAGCATCAAATGATAAGCCAAAAATTATTGTCACCCTCCCCCAAGCCTCCGACCAAGAAACGCTAAAAACTCTTTCCAGTCATTTCGGAAAATGCCAACCCGGCGACACAAAAGTCTATCTCGAAATCAGTGGCACAAAATTGGAAACCCCCTACTGTATCTCAAAAAGTATTGATTTGGAAAATGAAATAAAAAACCTGATTCCAGGGGCGATAGTGGAAAGCTTTTAATTTTACACAAGCCCAAAAATGATGAAAGGCAGGACAGTATCAGTTATGATACCGCCTGCCTAAAGCTTTATGCGGTTGCCTGATAATCAGACTCAGGCAACAGCAAGCTTTGAATTGCAACAGCATCAAAACTTGCCTGCATTTTTTCCAAGTCGTGCTGGGTTTCGACAGCAACGACAATTTTTTTTTCGGCAAGAAACATCATTAAACTAGTATAGAAATGCAAACGATCCGAGAAAGGTTTCTCGCTAATTTTAAATTTTTCAGCGAGAAAATATTCCACTTCACCTTTGTTGGTTAAATCCACTGCATCCGCAAAATACTTCGCGGTGATCATTGGCTTCATCAATATTTTCCTCCTATTATAAAAAGTTTACTACTAAGCACCCCCGTGGGATATTCTCTGGACAAAAAATAAAAAGAACTAAATTAGTGGGCGATGGAGAACTCGAATCTCCGACCTCGTCATTATCAGTGACGCGCTCTAACCAACTGAGCTAATCGCCCATATATATTTATACGGAAATATCTTATTTTTAAACAGGCCTTGTCATGATTAGGGTATTTGCGATTGAGCAAATGCCCGCTCTAACCAACTGAGCTAATCGCCCATATTTACCCACTAACCACGATTTTCAATTATAGCACTAAAATCAAAAATTGTCAAACTTTGTGGACCCTATCGGGCTCGAACCGATCACCCCCTGCTTGCAAAGCAGGTGCTCTACCAAATGAGCTAAGGGCCCATATCCGCCATAAAAAACAACTAAAATCTATTATAGCAAAAATTACCGGCTTGTCCAGTTTCTAACGGCTTCTTGGAATTTATCCCCTTTTTCCTCAAAATTCTTCCAAATACTATAACTCGGCGAAGCCGTGGAAAGAAGGCATATTTTGCCTGATTTAGTATTGGCGAAAGCAAACTCTACCGCCGCTGACATATCTCTCGCATGCATTGTCAGATATTTTTTGTGAGATTTTTGATGCAAAGCTTTTTCAATTTCCCTACCGCTGTCCGGAAAAAAGACAATGTTACTTATTTTTGATCTGCCAATCCTGATTGCCAATTGCG
>DAIEIZ010000014.1 GCA_027351145.1 Candidatus Moraniibacteriota bacterium
ATCGTTTTTGATAAATCAAATTGTGATGTCGCCCAATTATTTCCGCCATCATTCGATTTGTATGTTGCTTGCAATGCACCATAAATTATTTCGTTTGAATTTCGAGGATCTATTGTTAATGCGCTTACCGGTGAATTTTGCGGATTATTCAGTGTTACAATTTTTTTCCAAGTTTTTCCCCCATCACTACTGTAAATTATACCTGATCTTCCCCAAAAATAAACTCCGCCCGCACTCATCGGAGCGACTTTCATAGAAGAAAATCCGGAACTAAGCATTGAGTTGGAACCACTTTTATTTGCTAAATTATCAAAAGAATTTCCAGCATTGGAACTAAAAAATACATCACCGTTTTTTGTTATTAAATAGACATGATTATCATTTTCCGCATCAATAGAAATTTTTAATACAGGCGAAGATGTTTGAAAAATATTTTTCCATGTGCTACCGCTGTCTGAACTCTTAATTAATTGGTTGTCACTGGTTGAAACATAAATAACTTTTGAATTCTGCTTGTCGATTTTAAGATAGGCGGCCAAAGGACCGCTTGCGGCAAAAGTATAAATTTCTTTCCAATTAGCACCGGAATCAATGCTTTTAAATATTTTCCCTCGATTATTAACAACCGTAGTAGCATAAATTATTTTTGAATCCAACGGATCAACATCAAGACCATAGACTTTATCAGTATTTAGATTCATAAATTCCCAGCTCGCACCGCCATCCATTGTTTTTATTATTCCTCCACTACGCAAACCAATATAGCTAATATCGGGATTTCTTGCATCAAAAGCCAAGCTGAGCGGATCGATATCGGAAACTCGCGGTTTGCTTTTCGAAATATTGGATGCCTCCCAATTTTTTCCTCCATCATGAGAAATCCAAATACTTTTCGAAAAAATATATTTCTGCCCTCCGGGAGATGTCACTGTTTTGCCATTACCAAAAGAACAACCAGTCAAAAGCAAAACAAAACAAACACAAAATAAATAAACTGTGATTCTTTTCATATCTTTATTTTTCTATTATATATTACTTCTCAAAAAAAGCCAACATTAGCACGGTAAAAAAAGTCTATTTAAGTTTTTTTTCAAAATAATACTGAAATAATATTTGAGAAATAATCGCTGAAAAAAGAACAATAGCCACACTACCCCAAATATCTAAAGAATGATGCACGCCGGCGAAAACCCTTGAAAAACCAACAATTAAAGATAGCAAAAAAACTGCCACGCCATATTTTTTATCAAAACGAAAAACGACTGCGGCTATGGCACAACCAAGCAATGCATGATCTGATGGAAAGCCATTATCAGCAGCATGCGCAATCAACGGAGTAATTCCTTCGACCACAAAAGGTCTGGCATTATAATAAAAATGCGCAACAATTCTTGAAATAACAAAAGCTATCGGGAGGACAAATGCGCCAAAAATAACAACTTTCTTGCGGATATTTTTTGACTGGCGCAAAAAATAAACCACAGCTAAACCAATAATCAAAAACAACAAGTATTTAGCACCAAATACGATAAAAATGTCCGTAATATTTTTTAGCATTTAGATTGGAAACATTCAAAAAAATAAGCCTAAACTATTTTTTTCCTCCAGCTACTTCTTCCGCCACATTTTTCGGAACTTCGGCATAATGACCAAATTCCATAGAATAATTCGCCCTCCCTTGCGTCATTGATCGCAATTGCGTTGCATATCCAAACATAGAAGATAGCGGAACCTCAGCATCAATCACCTTAACACGAGCGTTGCCTTCTCCTCGATCACTCATCTCTTTGATTATGCCTCGTTTTGAGTTTAAATCACCAACGACATCTCCCATAAAATTCTCCGGCGTTGTTGTTTGCACTTTCATAATTGGTTCAAGCAACATTGGCTTTGCCCTGCGAGAGGCTTCTTTGAAAGCCATCGATCCGGCAATTTTAAAAGCAGCCTCAGAAGAATCAACTTCATGGAATGATCCATCGTAAACCGTTGCTTTAATATCAACCATTGGATAGCCAGCAACAACTCCATTATCCATCGCTTCTTTAATACCTTTTTCAATTGGAGCAATATATTCTTGAGGAATGACTCCACCTTTAATCTCGCTAACAAATTCAAACCCCTTTCCTGGCTCCTGAGGCTCGACTCTGACCCAACAATGTCCATATTGACCGCGACCGCCGGATTGCTTAATATATTTCCCTTCTGCTTCAGCAACCTGACGAATTGTTTCACGATAAGCTACTTGCGGTTGTCCAACACTAGCCTCAACCTTAAATTCACGCTTCATTCTATCGACAATAATATCCAAATGCAATTCTCCCATACCTTCAATAATAGTTTGCCCAGTTTCTTCATCGGTATGCACACGAAAAGTCGGATCTTCTTCCGATAATTTTCGCAATGCCAAGCCCATTTTTTCCTGATCGGCCTTGGTTTTCGGTTCAATTGCGATTGAAATCACCGGTTCGGGAAAAGTTATTGTTTCCAAAAGAACTGGCTTTTCGATATCGCATAACGTATCTCCGGTAGTTGTGTTTTTCATTCCCACAAGCGCTCCAATTCCTCCAGCATAAATTTCTGAAATTTCTTCCCTATGATTAGCATGCATTTGTAAAATTCGTCCAATACGTTCCTTTTCATTCTTCGAAGAATTTAAAACATATGATCCTGCTTTCAAAACTCCCGAATACACTCGAAAGAAAGTCAGTTGTCCCACATAAGGATCAGTCGCCACTTTAAAAGCCAACGCGGAAAATGGAGCATCATCTTTTTGCTTCACTTCAATTTCAATCGTTTCATCACGCACATCAGTTGCTTTAATTGCTGGAACATCAAGCGGTGATGGCAAATATTCTACAACGGCATCCAAGACTAATTGCACGCCTTTGTTTCGAAGAGCCGTCCCTGTAAACACCGGCACAAGCGTTGTCGCAATTGTTGCGCGACGAATTGCTTTTCTTAACTCATCTTGTGAAATATCTTCTCCATTTAAAAATTTTTCCGTAAGCGCATCGTCCGTTTCTGAAACTTTTTCTATCATTTTTTCTCTCCACTCTTTGGCTTTATCTAAAAGTTCGGCGGGAATTTCTATTTCATTT
>DAIEIZ010000021.1 GCA_027351145.1 Candidatus Moraniibacteriota bacterium
ATTGTGCTAGAATAGAAAGGTAATTTCAAGCTATGGTTTTGCCTGATTGAACGAATGCTATGATTGAAAAGAGGGGGTTAAAACATCATAGCCTATCGGATAATCAGTTTAATCATGATTCAGACATCCTCTATGGCTAAAGTTGTTATTGATATTGAAACGATCGGTTTTGATTTTGATTCATTTGAGCCCAAAACTCGGGAATATTTACTTAAATACAGTGAAACCGATGAAGAACGCGAAGAGGTGAAAAAGAAACTCTCGCTTAGCCCGCTCACAGGAGAGGTTGTGACAATCGGCATGCTTAATCCTGAATCAAAAAAAGGAATCGTGTTATTTCAAAATAAAGAGGAGGAAAAGATTGCCTTTGAAGAAAATGGCCTCCAATATGAGAGCGGATCAGAAAAAGAGATTCTAGAAAAATTTTGGGAACTTGTGAAAAACTACGATCAAGTGATCACGTTTAACGGACGCAGTTTTGACGGGCCATTTCTAGCACTTCGTAGTGCTAAGCATGGCATTCATCCGGTTAAGAATCTGTTTGGATATCGCTATGATCATCGAGCGCATTGCGATCTTCTGGAGCAGTTGACTTTTTATGGCGCGACGCGACGCTATACGCTGGATTTCTATGCTAAATATTTTGGGATTGTTAGTTCTAAGAATGAGGGAGTTGATGGGAGCATGGTCGGCGAGCTCTATCAATCAGGGAAATATTTGGAAATTGCCAGATATTGCGCAAGAGATTTGGCGACAACAGGGGAGCTGTATGCCCATTGGGATAAATATTTAAAATTTTAATTTTTATGATTAAAGAAATTTGTAAAAAGGTTCATAAGCAAAAGCTGGCCGTTTTCGATATCGATGGTACGATTTTTCGCAAAAACTTGGCATTTGAACTTCTCAACGAGCTGTCTTGGATGAAGATATTTCCCAAGACTGTGCGTGACGAACTGATCGGACTCTATGGCCATTGGTTGGACAACGAAGGTACTTATGAAGCATATCGTATAAAGCTGGTAGAATTATATGAAAAAAATATCCAAGGCAAAAGTCAAGAGGAAATCATGCGAGCTGCTAAGGTTGTGGCGGAATTTAATGCTAAAAGAACCTATATTTTTGCTAAAAAAATTATTGAAGAAATGCGTCATGATCATATCATGCTCATAATTTCCGGTTCGCCAATCGAGATCGTGAAAGAGTATGCCGAAATTTTTCAGTTTGATGCTTACTATGGCAGCGTCTATGAAATTGATAAAAATAAGCTATATACGGGAAAAACTATTTTTGAACCAACGCATGACAAGGGCTCGGTAGTAAAGCAATTTGTGGCTGAAAATGATATTTCTCTTATTGATTCTTTCGGAATGGGCGATACTCAGTCAGATGCATCATTTTTGGAATTGGTTGATTCTCCAATCGCGTTTAATCCTGATTTGAACTTACGCAAAATTGCCGAGAAAAATGCTTGGAGGATTGTGGTGGAGAAAAAGGATATTATTTATGAAATTAATAATAATAATTAATTTCTAAATTTATGAATAAATTTGATGCCTACGTGCTTATATTCGGACCTTTTATTTTCATCCTTTTTTTGAGTTATCTGATTTTTGATTATTTCGCTACCAATCCGAATGCCTTTTGGAATAAATGGGTCAAAAAAACGCTCTGGATTTGGTTGCCATTTTATGGCCTCAGGCGTTTAATTCGGGAGGTGATTTTGGAGAAGAAGAAATGATTTGCTTTCCTTTTTGTGTCATTCCTGGGAAGGCGGGAATCTAGGCGCCTAATATTTCAAGTGGAATCTGGATTCCCGTCGAAGTTTATATTTATGAAGCGAGTATAAAAAGACATATTAAAAACCCCGCTTAAACGGGGTTTTGTGAAATTCTGAAGATAAGGCTTATTTCACCGATTCAATTAGTTTGGCAAAAACTTTTGGTTCAGTGACGGCCATTTGAGAGAGCACTTTGCGATCTAATTCAATGTGTTTGTCGGCCATGATTTTAATAAACTGGCTGTATTTCAATCCCAATTCGCGAAGAGCGATGTTTAATCTTGTAATCCATAGTTTTCGCATCACGCGTTTTTTGGCACGACGGTCACGGAAAGCATAAGAGCCAGCTTTGATCACAGCTTCTTTGGCTGCGCGATAATTAGTGCTTCTTCTCCATTTAAAACCCCTTGCATCTTCAAGGAGATTCTTTCTTCTTTTTGAGGAGGACATCCCGCGCTTAATTCTGGTCATAATCTAGGTAATTTAAAATTTAAAAATTTACTTTATTATACTTGCATTCTTTTTAGCACATTCTTTTCATCAGCCTTAAATAGTCTCTTGTCGCCCCTTTTATCCCGACCAGCTTTCCCGTTTTCCTTGGAGTTGTAGTGGTTTTGTCCGGTCGAGCGACGGATCACCTTTTTGTTTTTTGTGATCTTGATTTTTTTTACTAGTGCTTTTTTAGTTTTTAGCTTTGGCATAAAGTTAAATTGTTTTGAAATTAGTTTATTTATAATTATTCCTCATCTGGTGCAATAATCGCATTGAATCCTCCTGGATAACGTTTAATCTCTTGCTCGATCTTATAGGGGATGGCGATTTCGTGAAGAAATTGTTTTAGGTTTTCGCGAGCCAGGTCTTGATGAGCTTTTTCTCTTCCGCGCATTGTGAGTTCCACTTTAACTTTCGCGCCTTTTTTTAAAAACTTTTCCGCTTGCGCTTTCTTAAATTCCAAGTCATGAGTGTCCGTGCGAACTCCTAGGCGAATGCCTTTTACTTCTGATTTTTTTTGTTTGAATTTATTTACTCTTTCCAAGCGGGATTTTTGATATTGAAACTTGCCAAAGTCCATAATCTTGCAAACCGGAGGCTTGGCCTGAGGGGCGATTTCCACAAGATCAAGTCCCTCTTCGCGGGCGAGTTCCAGCGCTTGGCTGGTGGGTATGACACCAAGTTGTGTGTTATCAGAATCACGAATAACACGTACTTCCGGCACGCGGATTTGGTCGTTGATTCTAGTAATTGGACCTTTTCTAACGATTGGTCTTTTGTAGGGTGTTCTTCGTATAGCTTTAATTTAATGGTTATGTCTTGTGTGTCCTCTACGAATTATGAATTGGCACGAATGTATGAAAATATATGAGCTTTATATTATTTTTAACACCACCAATCAATTCACGCATTAATACATTCGTATAAATTCGTAATTTGTAGTTATGTGGAGATGATGGGAGTTGAACCCATGTCCAAAATTATTCATTAAAAATATACTACAAGCTTATTTCGCCTTATTTCCCCGCATAAAAAGCAGGGGTCGATCGAAAAGTGAAAGGCAAACAAAACCTTTTTAATCTATTCTCGGCTAAAGTTTTACAAATGCTGGCCAAGAAAAGCGACATTTGCTAGCCCAATAATATGACACCGAAATTTATCCCTTGGGCGAAAATAAATTCGATGGCTAATGCCCTAACCGATAAAGACCGGTATTAGGCAAGAGCGGTAGCAAAGTTGACTGTGAAGGCTTGCGCAATCGCAGTTTTTGCTTTTGTTAGTAAGTTTACACTTATAACTTTAATAGCGGTTTTACGAGCAGCTATAAGAGCTCGGCTTGCATATTTTAAACGTACAACCTGTCGAAACCAGGCATCCCCCGCTTGCAACGCTTTTAAAACCGTTGTGAGCGGGGAACTATGATACATGCCTGTATCACTAACTTTTCAAAGCTCGGTCAATATTTCGTTTTGCCTCTCTTTTTGCGATATCCTCCCGCTTATCGAACTTCTTTTTGCCTTTTCCCACGGCAAAAGCCAGCTTTAATAATCGTTTTTTAGTATACAACCTAAGTGGCACTAATGTCAAGCCTTGAGTACGTACTTTTCCAATCAGTTGGCGGATTTCTGACTTTTTGAGCAGGAGTTTCCGTGGTCTGGTCGGATCGTTGATTTGTTTGAGACCCGCTTGTTTATAAGGGGCGATGTAGGCATTGGTAAGGAATAGTTCCGTACCTTTGAGTGTTACGAAGCTCTCCTTGAGACTAACTTGCCCTGAGCGCACCGATTTGACCTCTTGTCCGTTTAAAACCAAACCAGCCTCGTACTGATCGACCAGGAAATAGTCTAAATTAGCCTTTTTATTGATTGCTAGTGTGCCCATGAGTCTAGTCTAGCAATTATTTTTGCTAATTACAAATTAAAAACCCCCAGGATAATCGGGATTTTTATTGGTTTTTGCTTTATGCGCGACTAACATATTCACCCTTTTCCGTATTCACGATAATTTCATCTCCAGCTTCCACGAAAAGGGGAGTGGATATTTTTTTACCTGTTTCCAATGTGACCATTTTCCCTCCAGTGGAAACAGTATTGCCCTTGATGCCCGGTGGCGCCTCGGTAACTTTCAGTTTCATCTTGACCGGCAGTTCGATGTTGATCGCGTTGCCTTCAAAATTAAGAAACATTACTTCTGTTCCCTCGGTTAAATAATCCACGTTATTTCCTAATGTTTCTGCCGAAAGTGAAAATTGTTCATAGGACTCGTTATCCATAAAACAATAATCCGCGTTTTCTTTATAGAGAAACTGCGCTTTGGATTTTGTGATCGTTGCTTCCTCTGCATGCTCGGCGCCTTGGAAGGTTTTTTCTAAGACCGCTCCGGTGGTTAGGTTTTTCAAGCGCGTACGTAGCACTGAGCCGGCGCGTCCAGTCTTGGAGTGTTCATGGTAAAGCACGGCAAACGGCATCCCGTTCAAGATGATATTTTTTCCAGTTTTGATATCTGAAATTCCAATCATAGATATTTTTTATTTTTTTAAACTTATCTTGCCACAAAAGGCACAAGTGCCATAGTGCGGGCTTTTTTAATGGCATTGGTCAACACTCTTTGATGTTTAGTACAAGTTCCATGTCTTTTTGGCGGATAGATTTTGCCTTGGGAATTCATGAAACGTCTAATGAAATAAGCATCCTTAAAATCGATTTTCTCGATTCTGTTTTGACAGAAATGACAGAGTTTCTTCTCCGGCACACTGATGTCGTTGCTGTTGCGATTGTTATACATACTTTAGATTTACTTAAAATTATTTATTAAAATGGCACATCCTCAATTCTTACCTCATCTTCCTCTTCGTCAAGATTGATGGTCGGAATTTCTTCTGCTATTGGTGCCTGAGGAGCTTGCGCTTGCGCAGGAGCAGTGGCAGGTTTGCTGTATGTTCCGCTTGCTTGTCCACTACCTTGACCGGCGCGGGAACCAAGTTGCATATTTTCTGCTACAATTTCTGTTGTGCGTCTTTCGAGCCCATCTTTTCCCGTGTATTTTCTTGTAGCTAGCCTTCCTTCAATGTAGGCTTCTTGACCTTTGGTCAAATATTGTCCGGCAATCTCACCTAACTTTCCCCAGATAACGACATTATGAAATTCAGTTTGATCTTGTTTTTGACCGTTCTTATCTTTCCAAAATCGGTTAGTCGCTATTGAAATAGAAGTGACGGTTTGTCCGGTAGCAGTCGTTCTTACTTCGGGATCTCGCGTCAATCTTCCCACGAGAATCACTTTATTGATGTTCATAAGTTTATTTTTCCATTCGCTCGCTAATTAAATTTAGCGGACATAGCGAATAGTTGATAATTAAAAACTAGATATTGAGTATTTCTTCTAATTTTTTATCCAACGCCTGCGCATCTTCCGCTTTTTGAGATACTTTGGTTTCTGTGGCAGGAGTAGTTAGTGCTACTTCTTCCTTCTTTGGAGGATTTTTCTCAAGTTCTGCGGCTTCTTTCTTTATCTCGCGCATTTTCTCTGCTTCACCTCTTTTTTCTTCTTGCTCAATACGTTCTTCTTTAGTTTTCAGCTCTGGCAGTTCTGATGCGTTGCTGATGATGAAACGCAAAACTCCCGGGTTAAGATTGAGCTTGTTGATGATTTCTGGTGCATTGGCTGGTTCTTCCATGGAAAACCGCTTGGCGATATAAATCCCGTGAGTATCCTTTTTGATTTTGTAGGCCATCTTTCTTTTTTCTTGAGTCATTTTCTCTTCGAAAACGCCTCCGTGGCCCGTGATAATCTCATCCACCTCAGCTTTGATTTTATCCAAATCGAGTTCCTTTGAAACGCCGACTAGATAGAATAGTTCGTAACGCATAGTATGTAATTAAGTGATTAATAAATAAAATCCGCCCCAGAATCGCCCCCTGTGCGGAATGTTTGTGCTCTTATCCTAGCGAAAACCGCCAGGCGAGAGAACTTTAGGGCTTTCTGGATTGTTTCCACACGATAGCATCTAAGCGGGGATTAGTCAAGTTACTCAGAGTATTGCATTAGCTTTTTAGATGTAGCATACTAAGGGTATAATAATAAAAACAAATAATCATGTTCGATGATTTAATAGTTTTTGGGGCTAAGTATCTGATTTGGGCGATTTGTTTAGTTGCTCTTTTATTTGCAATTGGACAATCTAAGGAAGAGAGGAAAAAAATGATAATTTTGGCAATAATTGCTTTGCCGGTTTCCTATGTCGTGGCAAAAATTCTTGGTCACTTCTATTATGACTCGCGTCCGTTTGTGGAAAATAATTTTGTCCCGCTCATTGCTCATGCTGCAGACAATGGTTTTCCTTCTGACCACACACTTTTTGGTGCCGCAATTGCTTCGGTCATTTTTTTGTTTGATAAAAAATGGGGGACAGGATTATTTATGCTGGCTTTTTTAGTGGGAGTTTCCCGTGTTTTGGCGGGTGTTCATCACTTTGTTGATATTGCCGGAAGTCTCCTGATTACAATTATTGTTACAGTTTTTGTTTATAGAATTGTAGAAAAGTATTTCAAAAAGCAAAAAGATTAAATCTTAAACTCGATTACATCTCCATCTTGCACAACATATTCCTTGCCTTCTAATCTTAACGTTCCAAGTTCTTTGGCTTTTGACCAAGACTCGGCATCTAGCAGTTTTTGCCAGTTAATCACTTCAGCGCGGATGAATTTTTCTTTGAAATCATTGTGGATAGCGGTACCGGCGAGGGGAGCAGTATAACCCCTTGTAATCGTCCATGCACGCGTTTCATCTTTGCCGGTGGTCAGAAACGTGATGAGACCCAGCAATTTATAAGCGCGGACAATGAGTCCGTCCAGATTTGATTTAACACCAAGCTCGGCGGTATCTTCTTTGGTCATCTCGATTAGTTCTTCTTCTATTTTTATATCCAGCTTGACATGCGGCAAATTTTCCAAATTTTCCGGTAATTTTTCTGCAACATCCGCAACATTAAAAATATACAAAAACGGTTTCATGGTGAGAAGCGATAGCTCCCGGACAATAATTTTTGTGTTTTCATCTTCAAAGTCCAGGTTGGTAGTATTGGCAACTTTTCCGGCTTCCAAATTCTCCTTAATTTTATTGAGTACGTTTAATTGTGCTGTTGCGCCTTTCTTGTTTCCGCGTACTTCTTTTTCCAAGCGAATTTTAACTTTGCCAACAGTTTCGAGATCGGCAAGGATTAGTTCGGTGTTGATTGTTTCGATGTCATCCGCCGGGTTAATTTTATTAGCGACATGAATAATATTCGAATTGTCGAAAACTCGCACCACTTGGCAAATCGCATCAACTTCGCGAATGTTTGCGAGAAATTTATTACCCAAGCCCTCCCCGGCGGAAGCGCCTTTCACGATGCCGGCAATATCGACAAATTCAATAATGGCTGGAATGATTTTGGCTGATTGGGACATTGCGGCCAATTTTTCCAAACGCGAGTCTGGCACTTTCACAATCCCTACATTTGGTTCAATTGTGCAAAAAGGATAGTTATTAATGTCAACTTGTGTTTTAGTGAGAGCCTTGAAAAGAGTCGATTTTCCGACGTTGGGCAGACCAACAATTCCGATTTTGAGGGACATAAATTAGGCATTAGAGATAATAATTTTAGTCTAGCGCAGAATTGACTGCTTGACAATCCCATTGAAACATGTATAATAGTGTGATATAATCTTAGCAGTGGAAGAAAATCTTTTGTTTTAGTTATTTATTCTATTTCCTTTATCATTATTAATTAATTTCTTTAAATAAAAAGCGAAGATCGCTTTTGTTGAAGGCAACTAGCTTTTTTAGTGTCTTTAAATTTTCGAAAAGTATGTTTAAAAAAACAACCAATGTATTGCCGGCTGGTTTGACACGTCCAAACAGCTTTACGATACCCAAAAATCTCGATGATCTGGCGAGGATAAAACCAAGATCAAGCCATACTTCAATGCCGATGGCGTTTACTTCGGGAGGTGCTAAGGGGATATTAAGAATCATTCCCTTGGGAGGTCAAGAGGAGGTTGGTCGTAATATGACACTGTTTGAATATGATGGGGATATTGTTATTCTCGACATGGGAATGATGTTTCCAGAAGAAGATATGCCGGGGATTGATTATATTATTCCCAATATCAGCTACCTCAAAGGCAAAGAAAAAAATATTCGGGGCGTGATTTTGAGCCATGGTCATCTTGACCACATTGGCGCCGCGCCAATTCTTCTTCGCCAACTAGGCTACCCGCCAATTATCGGGCGCGATATGACCTTGGTTATGGTGAAGAAAAAATTAGAAGATTTTGAAAAAGGTTCAGCGCAAAATCTGAAAACCATTCATGTTAAAACTGTTGAAGACAAACTTCGTTTAGGAAAATTTGAAATTGAATTTTTTGAAGTGGAGCATTCTATTATGGACGCGGTGGGTGTGATTATTAAAACTCCGAATGGTACAGTGATTCATCCTGGCGACTGGACAATGGAAAAGACTCCGGATGGCAAAAGACTGGTTGATTATAGCCATCTTTCTAATTTACCTAGTCCGCGCATTCTCATGCTTGAAAGTCTGGGTGCTATTGTGACCAATCCTTCTCGAACAACTGAAGAAGAAATGTATCGCAATCTGGAAAAATTAATGAGTGAATCGACCGGAAAGATTATTATCGGCACATTTTCTTCTCAAATCAGAAGAATCGGTCATATTTTGGAATACGCTGAAAAAATTGGCAAGAAGGTGGCTCTGGACGGCTATAGTATGAAAATGAATGTCGATATTGCCAAGGAACTTGGTTATATTAAGATGCACAAAGAAACTTTGATTACGGTTAATGATTTGCATAAATATCCAGACAATAAGATTGTTATTGTCTGCACGGGAGCGCAGGGTGAGGGCAATGCTGTTCTTTCCCGCATCATCACCGATAATCACAGATTCATCAAGGTTAAGAAGAATGACACAATCGTTTTTTCTTCCTCGGTTATCCCGGGCAACGAAAGAACTATTCAACGCTTGAAAGATAATCTCTATCGTAAGTGTGACAATGTGATTCATAGCGACATCATGGATGTGCACACTAGCGGACACTGCAGTGCAAGTGATATTCAAGAGCTGCTTAAACAAGTGCGACCAGACTTTTTTATCCCAGTCTATGCTAATCACTATATGCTCAAAGAAGCGGAAAAATTAGCTGTGCGAATTGGTTTTCGCAAAGAAAACGTTTTCATTATGGACAATGGGCATGTGCTTGAGGTGCAAAAAGGTAGCGCTAAAATTCTTCCCAAAAAAGTTGACACCAGCTATGTTATGGTTGATGGACTGGGTGTTGGCGATGTGGGTCAGGTAGTTATTCGTGACCGTCAAGTGCTTAGTGCCGATGGCATGTTTGTTATCACAGTCATACTTGATAGCAAGAAGAAAGAAGTGGTTGGCAACATTCAAATTACATCGCGTGGATTTATCTATGTCAAAGATAATTTTGATTTGATCAATGAAACCAAGCGGCGAGTGCAAAAAGCGATCAAAGACACGACGTCCAAAAAAACTTCACCGGAAAAGAAATTCATCGAAGACAACATCCGCGAAGTCGTCGGACTCTATCTCTTCCAACAAACCCAAAGACGACCGATGGTTTTGCCGGTGATAATTGAGGTGTAGATCATGAAACATGAAACATATAACATGTAACATTTCTTGTAGAGACGCCCCGCTGGGGCGTCTTTGCATATGGGCCGAGAATTGCTTGAAATGGGGAAATGGGCTAAAATGGAGGTAGTTAGTTTTGTGTAAAATTAATGTTAGATAGCGAAAATCAAAACAATCAAATTGCCTTATTCAGAGGCAAGTCAATTCGAAAAACGCTCTATCAAAAAGAGTGGTGGTTTTCGGTTTTGGATGTTATTCGAGTTTTGACTAATAGCCCACAGCCAAAGACTTATTGGGCTAAAATGAAAGAGCGAGAAGTCGCCTTATTTGAACCGTTCCCATTTTGGGAACAGTTGAAATTGTTAGCTGAAGACGGAAAAATGCGGGAAACTGATTGTGCTAATACTGAAGGAATGTTTCGCATTATTCAATCAATTCCTTCGCCTAAAGCTGAGCCACTTAAGCGCTGGCTAGCTAAGGTTGGATATGAAAGAGTGCAAGAGATTGAAAATCCCGAGCTGGCAACAAAGAGGACAAAATTGCTCTACAAGCTCAAGGGTTATCCCGAAGACTGGATTGAAAAACGAATGCGCGGTATTGCTGTTCGCGAGGAGCTGACTGATGAATGGCAAAAACGCGGAGCAAAAGAGCAGCGAGATTATGAGATTTTGACAGCGGAAATTTCCAAAGCTACTTTCGGCATAACGCCAACAGAGTATAAAAAGGTAAAGGGGTTAGGGCGAGAAAATTTGCGTGATCATATGGATGATTTCGAATTGATTCTTACGATGCTTGGAGAAAGAACAACGACAGAAATACGTCGCACTAAAGACTCTAGAGGCCTACCAAGGTTAAAAGATGACGCGCGAGTTGGCGGACAAATCGCCGGAACAGCCAGAAAACAAATTGAAAGAAAACTGAAAAGGCCGATTGTTTCGAAGAATAATTTTTTGAAAAATAAAAATACTAAAAAACTAAAATAATTATTTCAAAAAAACTATGCAAAAAATGATCAAAACAAGTGCGGTACTTTCGGGGGTGATTTTTTTGGCTGGGTGTGGGCAAGCGCCAGCAGTTCAAACGCAACCGACGCCAGCGCTCGTGGTGCAAAAGCAAACGCAGTCGACAACAACTCAGTCGTCAAGTTCAGTCGCGGGAAGTATATATACCAATACAGATTTTGGTTTTAGGATAAAGTTGCCTGCCGGGTGGGAAAACTACAAGCCACTTATTGCAAAGAATGACATGAAAAAAGAAGCCTCTTTTGTGCATATATTAATTCCAACTAGTGAAAAACAGTTTGCAGTTTATGATCCGAATACTAAAAAAATCATCAATGGTTATGCCGATATGTTTTCAGTTGGCATTTGGGATGTGTCTCTTTGGAGCAAGAAACTTGGTTCTAAGAATTGTGCAAATCCACATCCAGGTTGTCCACTTGAAGATGAAGTTGTCGCAAAAAATAGCCGATATGTATTTGTAGCCAGTTTTTCCCAAGATTATCCTCGTGATGATTCTGCGATTATGCAGCTCATCCCTGGTCTAGCTGATGGAACAACAGGACTGGCGAAAGATTTTTTGAAAGATAAATTTGAGTTGATTGCAAAATAAGTTATTATAAAATACTACTATGAAAAAACGAATTTTTTCTGGCATTCAGCCATCGGGAAATCTTCACATCGGGAACTATTTAGGCGCGATTCAAAATTGGGTCAAGCTGCAAGATGAATATGATTCAATTTTTTGCGTGGTGGATTTGCATGCCATTACGGTTCCGCAAGATCCGGCAATCTTGCATCGTCGCACAATTGAAATTGCCAAAATTTATTTAGCAGCGGGAATAGACCCTAAAAAATGTTCTATCTTTATTCAGTCGCACGTCTCAGAGCATGCAGAATTGGGTTGGATTTTGAATACGATTACTAAAAATGCTGAATTGTTTAGGATGACACAGTTTAAGGATAAAGCCATAAAACCACTTAAAAATCATTCAGGGGGAATTGAGATAAAAGAAGGTGATGTTTTGGAGATGAATCAAAAAAATAGTAAAAAATTTCAAGAAGAAGGGATTTTATCAGAAGAAGATACGAAAAACATAATTGCTGAATATACGTTGGCTCATAGTTCTTTCGGAAGTTCTAATTTGGGATTATTGGGCTACCCAGTTCTTATGGCGGCTGACATTCTACTCTATGACACCCAGGTGGTACCAGTCGGTAAGGACCAAAAGCAACACATTGAGTTGGCGCGGACTTTGGCTGGAAGATTTAATCATAAATTCGGCGAAACGTTTATTATTCCCGAAGCCTACACAAAACCAGAAAGTGAAAACATTATGGGTCTCGATGATCCGACAAAAAAAATGTCCAAATCTGCGAAATCGGAATATAACTATATTGCCCTCAATGATGATGTGGATACAGTACGCAGAAAAATCAAAAAAGCGGTGACGGATTCTGGTAGCGAAATAGTCTATCGTGACGACAAACCGGCACTTAAAAATCTCATCAATATCTACAGCCTTCTTGATAGTAAAACACCAAAAGAAGTGGAAAAACTTTTTGCGGGCAGGGGCTATGCCGATTTCAAAACAGAACTGGCCGAAGTAGTTATTAAATTTCTCGATCCGTTTCAAAAGAAAATGGGGGAGTTGTCTGATGAAAAAGTGCTAAAAATTCTCGAAGACGGTGCCAAAAAAGTGCGACCGCTCGCTAAGAAAAAATTGACTGAAGTAAGGGCAAAAATTGGGTTTATAGCCTAAATCATATTTTATTGGTAGAATAGTTTGGTGGCTACTGTGATGGGAGTAATTCGGCCTGAATAAGAGATGGGACGGGCTATTAATCAAATGTATCGTGCAACGGGATTATGCAAAAAGTGAATTTTTCAGAAAGAACAAAAAGACTTAATAATTTTTTCGAGCCATATTATCTTTGGCTCATTTTGGTTTTAGCTTCCACTCTGCGGCTATATCAGATTGCAGTACGAGATTTTTGGTATGACGAAGCCTTTACTGGTGTCGCTGTCAAAGAAAAATTTCCCGACATGCTGCACATGATTATTAATGATATTCATCCGCCGCTCTATTACGTCTCGTTAAAAATATTTTCTTCTTTTTTTGACTACAGCGTCTATGGCATTCGTCTTTTCTCAGCGATTCTTGGCGTTCTTTCGGTTTGGGCAGTCTATCTTTTTGCCAAAGAGCTCTATGACAAACGCGCGGGTCTTTTTGCTGCTTTCGTGGCGGCGATTTCTCCTTTTGCGATTCAATATTCACAAGAAGCGCGCATGTATTCCATGCTTTCTTTTCTTTTGATTATGGCCGCCTATTTTTTCCTAAAAGCGCTCAAGACTAATGAGACTAAAAATTATATCTTTTGGGGAGTCTTTCTTGGGTTGGCTGGACTTACTCATTACATGGGTATCGTTTTTTCAGCCACTTTTTATCTTGTTTATTTGGTGTGGAATATTTTTGATGAAAAAGATCACCATCAAGAGTTTGGCTTTCAGACACTCAAGAAATTTATTCCTTCTGCTGGAATTCTCTGGGGCTATTTTTCCGCTCTCTTGGTTTTCTCCTTTTGGATTGAAAAATTCTATCGCCACATAACTGATCTTGGTGATAATCTAAAATGGGTCCGCCCGGCCAATTTGGGGGATATTTTTTGGAATATTCAAATGTTCCTTTTTGGCACACCGCTTGGCGAGATGTCTTCCGGCATGCCTAATCCTAATGCTTTCTATGGCATTCAGCAAACCTCGGTTTTAAGTGGCCTTACCGTGCTCATTACGGGAATTATCATTTATCTATTTATGAAGGATAGAAAAAAAACAGCCGTCCTTCTGGTTTTTTCCTTCGGATTTTTTGGCATTGTTTACGTGCTTTCACTCCTGGGTAAACATTACTTTGTATCGCGCTATCTCGTACCGGGTGCGTATTTTATCTTCACTCTTTTGGGCATTTGGCTTTCTCGAATTCGTTGGCGCTATGTCACGTCCACATTTGCACTCTATGGCATTCTTTTGTTCTTTGTGGCACATTTGGGATTTTCTACTGGCTGGAATATCTTGCAAGCGAATTCTGGGAAGTATAAGAATAAAAATTTCTATATCCTGACTTCTTTCGATTACGTTATCGCGAAGTATTATCTCGGAGAAAATCGTTTGCATCTATACAATATCGATTGGCCGATCTATAATCCAAGCTATTGGGCGGCAATTGGACCAAATCTCAAGCGAGTCGAAAGCTTCGACGCTGTGGCGAATGACCCAAATGCTCTCATAGTCTCCAACACTCCACTTGTCAGCAAGCATAGCATCGACCAATCGTTTAGTTATGGCCGGCTGAAATTGGTTGACTCCTACAATAATATCTTGGTTTATAGGATAAAAAAATAGCCATTTCAAGGATAGCTCCAGCTATATTTTTTATAATATGGAGATTGCTATTGGTCAGATGAGGCTGGAGATTCGAATAATAAAAAAAGAGCCTCGCGGCTCTTTTTCGTTTCTATCCTCTGATAATTCCCATCACCTCATCCCTTTTTTCTTCCATCAATTCTTTCGTCTTAGCTTCCAAATTTAATCTTAACTTCGGTTCGGTATTCGAAGCGCGTACATTAAACCACCAGTCGGGAAAATCAATGCGGATGCCGTCCAGCTCATCGAGTTTGCCGTCTTTGTATGTCTCTTTCAATTTTTGCATTATCACGTCTTTGTCAGCCACATCAGAATTAATTTCTCCGCTGTGGAAATATCTTTTTAGCTCGGCAATCAATTCGGACATTTTTTTGCCCGTTTCATTCATCAGATTCAAAAGGGTGATGACTGCGAAAGTGGTCATCTCAGCTTTAGAATTTTCTTCAAAAAAATAATGTCCGGAAAGTTCTCCGGCAAAAATGGCACCTTGTTCACGCATTTGTTTTTTGATCAGTGAGTGTCCCACACGGCAGCGATTAACTCGGCCACCCGCTTCTTCGATCACTTCTTTCACAGCATTGGAACTACGCAGATCCATAAGAACGAGTCCGCCCGGATTTTTTTTGAGCACCTCTTTGGCGAGAAGGGCGATAAGGTAATCCATGGAAACAATCTCTCCTTCTTCCGTGACAAAACCAACGCGGTCGGCGTCTCCGTCATAGGCAATGCCCAGATCCGCTCTTTCAGTTACGACTTTTTCTTGGAGCGCTGAGAGTGTTTCAGTTTTAATTGGGTTAGCTTCGTGGTTGGGGAAATTTCCGTCTAGTGTGTCGTACATATAAACCGCTTCAAGCTCGGCAGGAAACATTTTGAAAATTTCTTTGTCTAAAATTCCCATCCCATTGGCAAAATCAATCACCACTTTTTTCTTAGCCTGGCCAGTCACAAAAAACTGAGCCATATAATCCAGATATTTTTTCAAAAAGTCGGCCTCTTCGGTCACCTGCCCTTTCTTTTCATTTTCTGAAAAATTTCCCGCTAGTGCTAATTCTTTGATTTCTTCCATGCCGCTGCCTTCTCCGATCGGCACAGCATTTGTTCGGCAGAATTTCATGCCATTGTACTGCGCCGGATTATGTGAAGCGGTAATCATCACTGCAGTGTCAGCTTCGATTTGCCATGAGGCGAAATAGAGCATGGGAGTAGTGGAGAGACCAATTTTGACGACATCAGCACCTTCGTCAGTAATGCCGGAAATTAATCCCGCTTCCATCTCAACTGATGATTCACGCATATCAAATCCGACAATTACTTTTTTTGCGCCGGTGTGTACAACCAATGCGCGGCCAATCGCATAAGCTGCGTCTTTGTCGATTTCCGTTGGATAGAGTCCGCGAATATCATAGGCTTTGAAAATTTTTGGATCCATAATTTTATT
>DAIEIZ010000077.1 GCA_027351145.1 Candidatus Moraniibacteriota bacterium
CGTTGGTGTTGATGAAAAGCAGAATTTCTGTTCGACTGGTCAACGTGTCATCGAGAATTTTTTGCATTCCTTCTTCGCCTTCATAGAATTTCACCCCGGGTTTACTCTGCGTGATGTTATAGCTGGAAATAAGACTAGGCAATGTATCTTCAAAAGTTTTTTTGTTTTGAGTAAGTTCGGTTTCTTTGTTTTCCAAAATTTTTTCCAAATTGCGCGGATGTGTGGCGCGCCAAGTTGCCACGCCTTTTTCTTTCTCAATTTTTTCCACCAAGTTGAGCGCTAGAAGTTCCTCAAGCGCCTTATACGCTACCCCGCGCGGATGATTGGCAAGTTTGGCAACATCGCTAGCCTTCGTTTCCCCATGCTCAAACAGGCAGTCCAACACGGCGGATTGAGTTTTGGTTAGGCCGAATTTTTGTAAACTTTCTTGAAACATTTGGGTTATTTGGACATCACAATTTGTGATGTCCAGTTTAGATTATTTTTAGCCCCTCTCCGTGTCCCTCTCCGTTGTATTGTCATAAAAACCAATGCGTTTTTTTGGCTGCGTATCTTCTTTCATCAGCCGGGCGATCATTTGAAAAACTACTTTAAAACTCTTGTCATATTTATCTTCCATCAATTCCACTTTTTCGCGCAGTTGTTTGTGGGTGGACAGAATTTCTCGCAATTTCACAAATGTGCGCACAATCTGAATGCTAACCGCGACAGCGCGTTTACTTTTGAGTACGGCGGAAAGCATCGCGACGCCTTGCTCGGTGAAAACGTAAGGTGCATAACGTCTACCGCCATAACTTGAGCTTCCATTTTGGAATCTCAAGTTTTCACTGTTGTTTAAGGTCACAATTTGTGACTTCCAATTTTCATCGTTTAAGCTTCCATTTTGGAATCTTGAAAATGCAGTGGCTTCTTTTTCGCTTAGTTGAAACATGAAATCTTTTGGAAAACGCTCGATATTTCTTTTGACAGCTTTGTTTAGATTTCCTGTAGTTACGCCATAAAGCTCGGCTAAATCTCGGTCAAACATTACTTTTTCCCCGCGAATGAAATAGATTTGGCTCATTATCCGTTCATTAGGAACTGCGCTTAAGGTGTCATTTTGGTGCTTTAAGTTTTCATTTTTGACCATATTTTTTGGTTTTTTATGCATTTTATACCATAATTCTAGCAGATTTTGCCTACTTTGTCAACATTAAAAATGACAATATGATAGTGATAACAAGCCAAAATAGTCTTTTATGTTAGGTAATTTAGTGACAAAATGCTAAAAATGCCATTATTTTTATGGACAAAATAGTGAAAAGATGCTATACTTGCTTGTTAAGATGAATTGCCAGAGAGATTGACAATCGAAGAAGAGAGAATCTTCACTTAACAAAACAAAGTTCTTTCAATCAAATAATGTATCTCGATTGTCCTGAAATTTTCTAGTTTTCGAAAGAAAAAAAGATATTCAAGACGAAACGGATCATTGAATGGCACAAGAAATGAAAAGGCATACCAAAGTCTTGGTAGAGAGATAGGCAATTCATTAATTTTTTTGTAGGGTTGTGAATTGGTTAGCTAGGACAAGGAAAACAAATTCGTTTCACATTTCGCGAGCCATCGCGAGATGGAAAGTGGTCTCCGATTTCAATTTATTTTTGAAATCGGAAGCAGGCTTTCCAAAGAAGAGAGTCTAGAAAGTACATTTGATTAACAATATAAAAAAAGAGAAGAGAGCTAGAGATGATTATGAAAATAATCGTCTTTAGAAAAATGCTAGTGATGAGAATGCAGTTTGATTTTTCGTCAAAATCTCTCTTCTTCGAAAATTAAATGTAGATTATCACTGGCATTTTTGTGAATTAGAAAAGAAGAGCTAATTCGCAAAAAGGTTCATTGACAACAGAATAGAAAAACCGCCCTTGATGGGCGGGTTCAACTGAAACAAAAGGAGAATTATTACTTAAGCAATGAATCAATTTCTTCTTTGAGTTTTGGCAGATTTTGGTTGCATGTTTTCCAAACTGTTTCCGGAATCACACCAAAATATTCATGAATCAGAACATTTCGCATATCAATCATATCTCGCCAAGGAATCTGTTGGTTTGAATTGCGAAATTTCAAGCTGATTTTATTGGACGCTTCACCGATGATTTCCAAGTCGCGCACAATTGCTTTTAATAGCAGTTTATTTTCCAAGAATTCAGCATAGGAAACGCCAGTTAGTGATTCGTTTATGGCTTCTATGGATTCTTGAATATGTTTGAGAAAAACTTGATCATTTTTCATAGATAGTTTTGGCGTTAGCGAGCACCTCATCGCGAAAATATTTACTTAGGGCTGAAGGGGTGAGTAGATCAATTTTTTTTCCGCTAAACTCGGATAGCCTGCGCTGAATTCTGACAAACTCAAAAAGTCCGATTGGCGCATCCGGCTCAAACTCAACCAAAACATCCACATCGGAATCTTCCCGAGGTTGGCCATAGACATAGGAGCCAAAAAGGGAAACCTTCCGAATATCCTTTCTGTGTGGATCATTCTCGATCGCTTCGATTAGTTTTTCCTCAATTTGTTTTGTTTCCATATTTACAGACTAGCATAATTTGACAAAATTCACAAATAGTTTTTCTTTTGTTTCAGTTGAATAGAAATATTTTCAATTGCCGTTTTTGTTTTTGAAAACAGCAAAGACAGAAATGGCAATTGAAAAAGCCAACCCAAGGCCCTCTCCGGCAATGTGCCGGAGGCTGTCACGCAGTAATGTGTGATGTAGCAAAGAGAGGAGTTACACTGGGTTGGAAAAAGTTTTTGGACTTCCGTCAAAGCGCCTAGTCAGCGCGAGGGAGTCCCGGGCATCATAGCGCCCGAAACCTTCGAAAGGAGGATGCTATGGTGAAATATTGCTCAATCGAGGACTTGTCCTCGAAACAGTTAGTTGAAAATCTGCCGCTGGTAAAGGCGGCAGTGGAGTCCGGAAAGTACCATCACCATGAGATCGGTGATGGTACCGCAATCGTCTTATCGTGGGGAATCCACGATGAGATGATTCAAGAGGTGGTGAGGCGAAGCCTCACTCACTTCACCCCGGATTCCGTGGCCAGCCGGTGGCTGGCCAGCCAAGAACCGCTGACCAACGGCTGGTTTATCAGCTGGTTGGTCAACCTCCAGGAGTGTGGGCACCTGGAGTGTTTGAAAGATGCCCACCCCCGGTCACCGGCAGTGCGTTTCCTTGACACGCCGGTGACCGGGGATCCATTGGAATGGGGATGGCTTCCGGCCATCCCAAAGGACCTGAAAAAAATCCGTTTTATTGATGGGAATTTTTATCTTCCCATCGAGGTTTCTATCCAGAATGCCCGGAAAATCCCGGGCGGGGACGGATATTATTCCCTCCGCGAGGACGGTCGGATGGATTTATTCATCCGACGCGGTTCGCGCGCGACCGGACCGGCCGGCTGGATGTGGGTGCTTGTTAACCCACTCCGACCCGTACCGGAGGCGGTGGAAGCCGCCATCGATCCATTGGATAATTACGGCGCTTTAAGAGGGATAAACGCAGTATATACCCCCCTCTTTTGGCGCATCTCCCGCGCGCATGCCCGGGCGCGCGGATGGGAGGAAATCCCCCTGGACGGACTATATTCGGATGCGGTTCGTTTTTGTATCCACGGTCCGAAACCGGCGGAAGCGGAATTTGTTCCGCGACCGCCATTCGCCGACTTTGAGGAATATTTCCTCAACTGTTCGACGGAATAAAACGGAGCAAGCCGGCTCCAGTCATTGACAAAAACCGGCTAACCACCAAATAAGGAGAAAGCGCACGTGAACGCACGAAGGCGCACCACGCCACCAAGCGCTTTCTCCTGCTTTTATCTCAGATCATAAAAAGTATTTGTGATTTGAGAATGGAAGTTGTTTGAAAAATGTTGTTTATATTTCCGGTTGCCGTTTGAGTTTTTGAAAAAATCAAAAATTGAAATGGCAATCGGAAAAAACAATCAAAAAAACGCTCGGACCCGAAGCGAAAGTCGGGCAGGGGGAAAAGATGGCATCAAGTTGGATTATTGACCGCACTGTCGAGTGCGGAAAACCAGGAATGTTTGCCCAATTCAATTTGGGCCATTCATGGAGCTCCCAGCGTGGGAGCAAGGCAAAGGAGTCTTCCGCAGCCCATTTTTATGGGTTTCGTGAGGACATAGATACAGATAAGATCCAGCCTTATCTGCATCTTGTGTCGGCTGAACATTGGCCGACGAGGCAGGAAGTAATTGACTTGACCTGCAAGTACTTTGCAGGTCAAGTCAAGGAAGCAGCCCGATTAGCGGGTTGCTATGACGTAGTTGAAAATAGCAACTCGCGTCAGGAGAAGGTGCGGGTTGCCGTTGAAGCTCTGCGGACTGATCCATTTGCGGAGCCACCATTTCCCGAAAATCAACAGATTTCAAGTTTTTCGATGAAGTGGTGTGTGGGAGCCTGCACAGGTAATCCCACAATGGCAGAGGATATTCGCGCGAATAAGGCTTTTCGCGCGAAATGGATCGAAGCAGTTGCGCAGATTGCAACTGCCTGTGAGCAATGGATTGAAAAATCCATTGCAGAAACAAAGGAGTTTAGGAAGCGTTGCGGGGTATTATCGTAGCGTTTCCAAAACGGAGAAAGCCGGCTCCAGTCTTATGACAAAAACCGGCTAACCACAAACAAGGCTCAAGGATTTACCACAAATCTGCGAGCCTTTTTTATTTTCCCCAAAATAGTATAAAATTAAAGCATTGGAGGATAATCAAGCTAAGATTAGAAATATGCGAAAATTTGAAGAAGGCGGAGGATATTTTAAAACGCCGGCAGATGAAAAGAAAAAAGCAATGAAAGAAATAATTCCAAATGTGTCAGAAAATAAATCAGAAAGTATGTTGGCGGTGGCGGACAGCTGGATTAGTTTTCTCAAAGCTGACTTGGGAGATGGTGAAGCGGTGGAATATAAAAATGTCGTGGCAGAAACAGATAAGTTCACACCTGAAGAAAAAGAAAAACTAATGCAGATTGTTTCTCGGGAATATTACGCGCACATATCCGCACAGCCAAAAGAATTCAAAGAAAATGCTGAGAAAAATTATGCCAAATTTCACAATTTTGTCCGGTCGTTTGGCTATTTTGGAAACGCGGTTGATTTGATTGAGTTTTCTGTGGCAATGCGAAAAACATCCCGCGCAGAACAGTTGCAAAACGTCTATCGGTTCGAAGGCTATTATCCGCTAATGCTTTTGATTGAGCAAAAGGCGAATAATTTGAAAGAAGTCTTGGAAGGCGTTGACGTCGACAAGGCAAGAATGGTTTTGGATTATCTGGTTGACGCAGTATACAACATGACATATGAAAAAAATCTTCCTTTTCCTCAGATTGAAACTTATTGCCAAAAAGCGCGGAAAATAATTTCTGTCAGTGCTGGGAAAAGTGAAAATTATTATGTCCAAATCAAGATTGAACAAACTGTTTCCGAATTCAATGAAATTTTGAAAACCGGCGTCGAAGGAATTTATCGGCAATTTAGTGTTGATGGAATATTTAACGAAGACATGGAAAGATCGCGGAGCGGATTGCATGAGGATTATGATAAAGATTTTAGAGAAATTACCGACCTTGCCAAAAGTGAAAAAGATAAAAATCAATTGGAAGGCGAGAGTGGGATAATGACAAGTGCTAATGACTTTTCCATTTTCTACAACAAAAAAATAATCGAAAAATTGAAAACTGACGTCGGTCTGGATTTTGACGCTTTGCCGGAAGAGCAAAGACTGAAAGCGCGACTTTATACATTGAGTTTTTTGAAGAAAATAAAAATAACTGAACTAGAAAAATTTAGAAAATATTTTACCAGTGGAGAAAATGAAAAGAGTGCGGCAGATCGCATCAAAGCATTTTTTTCTTTGGAAATTGATGGAGAAAATGGGGATAAACTGGTTGCGATTGGGAATAGTTTGGAACAAGAAGATGCCCAGAAAGTTTTTAGGAAAATCGCCGAGCTGACCGATCTTGCTCAAAAAAAGGAAGATGAGCTGGCGATGGTGGCGTATAAGGAAAAACAGAAAATATTGCCGGAAGGCATACGCACAGAACTTTTGCGCAAGGCGCATCAGATAATTTTGAAATTCAGTACGGAGCTGGAAAGTGGCGCGCAGAGCAGTGAAGAAAAAGTCCAAAAACTTTTAGCAGACTTGGAAAAGAGCCGGATCGATATTGAAATTATAGCAGCGCTGCTTGTTGCGACGAAAAAATCCGGGGCGGAGCAAAATGTATCGGAGATAAAAGGGGTGGAAATGGAAACGGTCGTCGAGAAAGAACTTATGGAAAATCCGGTGCTCGAGGAAAAACTAAAAGAAATGTATCGCTCAAGCATTGAACATAAATCGCAAGAAGACCAGGCGCGATTACTCTCTGATTTTGAAACGCACAAACAACATGATCCAAGATTTCATCTGGTTTATTTTGACAAAAATAATAAGGATCAGCTGAAAAAGTCACTGGAAAATTTGGTTGGTTTTATGCGTTCGTCTGCATTCGATGGACAAAGGGAATTATCAGAAGGCGAGCGGTATCTTGGCGCAATGAATATTGATCCAATCTTGCAAAAATTCTACTTTGGCGAAAACTT
The DNA here is from genome assembly GCA_027351145.1 of Candidatus Moraniibacteriota bacterium. Taxonomy (GTDB): domain Bacteria; phylum Patescibacteriota; class Minisyncoccia; order Moranbacterales; family UBA2206; genus UBA9630. Next base: position 6,635 of record DAIEIZ010000077.1, read on the forward strand.
TTTGCGTGAGATTGTGGAAAAAGAATTTGCCTCTGGCGCAAAAAAACTAATTGCTCATTGTCCGGAAAACGGTCCGTCGCACAAAATTGTCAAACTTTTAGGTTTTGAAACGGTCGCCGAAGAAGGGGATTATCGGAATGATGATGGAAAAATTATTGCAAAAAGACTTCGAGTTGAGTTGGTGAAAAAATAGCAAAAAAATATTTTTATTCAGCTTCTGAAATAATCTTCAAGATTATTTTTTTCAATTCTGGGATATCATCTTGGCAGGCGTCCCAAATCACTTTTTGTTTATGTCGAAATATTCATGAATCAATAAATTTCTCGTACCGATAACTTTTCTCCAGGGAATATTAGGAAATTGTTTTTAAAATTCATCTTCAATATTATTCGAAGCTTCGCCGATAATTTCCAGCTCGCGCATAACTGCGTCAAAGATCATTCGGTTAGAAGAAAAAATTTCAAAATTAACATCTTTAGTGTAGATTTCTATTTATTCTATTGCGTCCAAAATATGGCACACAAAAACCAGGTTGTCTTTATTTTCGCTCATGAATTGTTTCCGCTTTGGCAATTACTTTGTCACGAAAGTATTTGCTTAGGCTTTCAGGCATCAGAAGGTCAACCTTTTTTCCAGTGAAATCCTCAAAATTATATTGCGTATCAAAAAACTTGAAAAAACCAATTGAGGCGTTGGGAGAGAATTCAATCAAGATGTTCACGTCACTGTCGGGTCGTGGATTGCCATAGGCGTGCGATCCAAAAAGAGACATTTTTAAAATGGCCTCTTTATTGGGGTCAACTTCGATTGCCTTGCGAATGGCTTGTTTGATTCGTTCTTTGCTTATAAGCCTGACATAGCACATTTTTTGTGTTTTTGCAATGGCAGGCGCGTGCAATTTTTTCCAGTCTGCGATATAATGCAGAATATAAAGCTAAAAAAATGATCGGAAAAATCAGAGGGAAAATCGAATCAGTGCGGGAAAATTATGCCATCGTGGATGTGCATGATATTGGCTACAAAGTCCAGATGAACAGCTATTCTTTGGCGAAAATTGCCGGGCAGGAAAACGTTGAGCTTTTCATTTATACTCATGTGCGGGAAGACGTTTTGGCACTCTATGGATTTTTGACGGAAGAAGAGCAGGAGATGTTTGAGCTTTTAATTTCCATTTCTGGTATCGGTCCGAAAGCCGCTTTGAGCATTCTCGCTATTGCCAGTCCGAAAACAATCAAGGCGGCGATTGTCAATGAAGACACCTCAATTCTGACTAAAGTTTCCGGTGTGGGCAAAAAAACTGCTGGCCGGGTGATTTTAGAGCTGAAAAATAAGGTGGGAATGATTTCACAGAGTGATCAGGACGAAACGACCGGTGATTCTAATGCGATTGAAGCGCTGATGGCAATGGGATATAGCGCTTATGAAGCGCGCGAAGCGCTCAAAAGCGTGCCGAGCGACATTACAGATGTTGGAAAAAGAGTTGGAATGGCTCTTAAAAATATCGGGAAGAGGTAGTATTTTATGTTTTGTACTTAGTATGGAAGAAAAAAATCAAGAAAATTTAACACAAAAAAATTCTCCCATGGGAGAATTTTTGCAGTCGGAGGTGTGGCGGAATTTTCAAGAAAGTGTTGGACGAAAAACTTTTCATGTCGAGGGTGATAATTTTTGGGCGAATATAACTGAACACATGCTTCCGATAATAGGGAAGTATTTTTATATTCCAAGGGGGCCGATATTGAAAATTTCAAATTTCGAATTTCAAACCTTGTTTTCAGGCAGGCAGGTTTCCAATCAAATCCAAGACTCAAATGAAAAAAAAATAAATCGAGTGCAAGAATTGATTGATTTAGCCGGGAAGAATAATGCGGGGTGGATTCGGATTGATCCGAAGTCCGAGGAGGTGTTAAAGGTAATTAGGGGAAATTTAAAATATAAGATTGTCAAGGCGCCGCACGATATGCAACCTAAGGAGATTTTTGTTATTGATATCGCTAAAAGCGAAGAGGAACTTTTGGCGCAGATGAAGGCTAAGACACGGTACAATATACGACTGGCAGAGAAAAAGGGAGTCGAGGTAAAAATTTCCAATTTCCAATTTCCAATTTCCAATCAAATCCAAAATCCAAATGACAAAAATTATATCGAAGAGTTTTTGAGGCTAACTACTGTGATGGCAAAGAGACAGGGTATTGTTGCGCATCCGGCGGAATATTATCGCAAGATGTTTGAGACAATTTCTGGGGATATTTTGAAATTGTATGTCGCAGAGTATCGGGGTAAAATTATTGCGGCTAATCTTGTTGTGTTCTACGGTGAAACTTGTATTTATCTTCATGGCGCATCAGATGATGAATTTCGTAATGTTATGGCCCCTTATCTTTTGCAGTGGCAACAAATTAGGGATGCAAAAAAAGCTGGCTGTGTGAAATATGATTTCGGAGGAGTTTCTATGAGTTATCAATCTTCCGGTAAGCATGGGCAAGTAGGGATTAGCAAATGGATCGGGATTACGAAATTCAAATTGGGTTTTTCTCCAAAAACTTCGGTTACAATGTATCCGGGTAGCTATGACATCATATTTGATTCAGTAAGATATGGGCTGTATAGATTAATGCAAGCAATCAAATCAAAATTAAAATAATATCCATGAAGCTCAAAAAAAGCATTCCGCAGCCGGTCAAAAATCTTTATCATTTAGCACGAGCGATTTTTGCAAATGTTCGCTATGGTTTTCCGTCGCGAAAAATTAAGGTTATCGGAGTCACCGGCACGAATGGTAAAACTACAACATGCCAAATGATTGCCAAAATCTTGGAAGAAGCGGGACATAGAGTTGCTATGACATCGACAATTAACTTCAAACTAGGTGAAAAAGAATGGGTAAACGCAACCAAATTCACTACCATTTCGGCGTTTGCGACGCAAAAATTTATTGCGCAGGCTGTAAAAGATGGTTGTGAATATTTGGTTTTGGAAACATCGTCCCATTCTCTGGATCAGTATCGTGTTTGGGGAATAAAATATGATGTGGCCGTTATTACGAATATGACACGTGAGCATTTGGATTATCACAAAACGATGGAAGAGTATCGCCAAGCAAAATTGAAATTATTTTGCAATGTCAAAACCGCGATTGTAAACCTGGATATGGAACAGCCGGAGGAATTCTTGAACTCAGTGGCGGAAAATATTTATGGGTACTCGACAAAAAATCCCATGCCTACCGGCAGGCAGGAAAATATAAATCTTAAAATGCAAAATGATAATGCAAAATTAAAAATTATAAATGCGGATGATATTGAATTGGGAATTAATGGTTCGGAATTTTGTGTTGATAAGAATAAGTTTAAACTAAACCTGCCGGGACTGTTTAATATTGAAAACGCATTGGCGGCGACGTGCGTGGGAATTTCTGAGGGGATTGATTTGCGGGTGATCAAAAATGCACTTGGGAAAATTGCGAAAGTTCTTGGGCGGATGGATGGGGTGGAAAATGATTTAGGATTAAAAATTATCATTGATTATGCGCTTACTCCGGATTCAATGGAAAAGTTAGGTGTGCTAATTTCTCAGCAAAAAAAGGCTAATCAAAGCCTCATTTGGGTATTTGGATCGTGTGGAGAACGTGATCGAGGCAAGCGTCCAATAATGGGAGAGATTGTTTCGCGTTATGCGGATTATATTCTAGTGACTAATGAAGATCCATATGGCGAAGACCCGATGCAAATTATCAATGAAGTAGCGAGTGGGGTGAAAAATAAAAAAGAAGGCGAGAATTTTTGGTGCATTTTTGATCGACGCGAGGCTATTGCAAAAGCTTTGAAACTTGCAAAATTCGGGGATATTATTTTGGTCACTGGTAAAGGCGCGGAAGAAATAATGCTTGTTGGGGATAAGCGGTTGCCCTGGAATGATCGCAAGGTGATTGAGGAGGAATTGAGAAAAATCAGAACCACTGATTGACGTTGATTTTTGTGATTATGCTGCTAGGGATTGGATTTACCTCAAAACCGTCGCTAAAAAATAAGTAATCAAAAAGCCTAAAATTCCGCCAACAATCACTTCGCTCTTTCGGTGTCCGACGCGTTCTTTGAGGCGAGGGAATTCTTTTTTGTCGATTTTTAATTGTTCAAGGATGAAGTTTAGGCGGCGACCATGGTCACCCATATATATGCGAAGGCGCAAGGCATCATCAATAACAATGATTGCCAACGCCATGGAAACTGCAAAAGCACCGGAATTTATGCCGGCATAATAACCCACGGAGGTAACAAGTGAGGCCATGAAACCGGTATGGGCGGAAGGCATATGTCCATAGGTTGTCCCATGCTCGACTGAATATTTCCAATTAAAGTCGTGTTTGATGTAAAAGACTGCGAATTTGATAACCCAAATAATAAATCCGACGGAAATTGGCAGGATCGCTATGTAGTAATTTGATAAGCTTGGCATAGGGGGTTTTCTTATTAGTTTATTTATGCTTTTAATTTTAACATAGTTTTCGGCTTTTTGCATTTTCCCTCCCAAGGTTGTATAATTTAAGGGTAATTTTTTAATGAATAAAAGTATGATTGGAATAATTGTGTTAGTAATTGTGGTAGTGCTAGCCCTTGCGTTAGTGGGAATGTACAATGGCCTTATCCGACTTAAAAATCGCGTGGACGAAGCGTGGAGTGATATTGATGTTCAACTGAAAAGACGATATGACTTGATTCCTAATTTGGTGAATACCGTGAAAGGATATGCTACTCATGAAAGGGAATTATTTGAAAAAGTAACAGAAGCGAGGACGCGGGCGATGGGAGCGGGAAATGCTGCCGACAAAGCGGAGGCGGAAAATGCGCTTTCCGGAACATTAAAGACTTTATTTGCCGTGGCGGAAAATTATCCGCAATTAAAAGCGAATGAAAACTTTCTGGAATTGCAAAGGGAACTGACCGACACAGAGGATAAGATTATGGCATCACGCAGGTTCTACAACGGTAATGTGCGCGACTTTAACACTAAAATTGAAGTTTTTCCAACGAACATTTTGGCTGGAGCTTTGAATTTTACTAAACGAGATTTCTTTGAGGCGGCTGACTCGGAGAAGGAGAATGTGAAGGTAGAGTTCTAGGTGCCTCTACGAATTACGAATCAATACGAATTTACGAATATACAAAATGCGAAACAATGGAGAAAATAGAGGCAAGCGAATGGTTTCGATATGCATTGTAATTTTCTCGGTTTTTATCTGCGGCTTTGGACTTATCTATCTCAATCGTTCGAACGCAAAAATAGCTAGTGGACAAAAAATGGAAACAGCCTCAAAAAAGGCTGTTTCTTTGCCGAAAGAGCCTGCGCTGGAGAATAAAAATATTGGTTTTTTCTTTGCAGGAGATGTGATGCTTGACCGATATATTTTGACCATTGCCCAGAGGAGAGGCGCGGGATTTCTTACTGAAAAAATGCAAAGTCTTTTTTCTGGTCCAGATGAAATAGTTTTTAATTTAGAAGGGCCGGTGACGAAAAATAATTCTGTGTCGAAAGAAACACTGATTGGCGACAAAGACAATATGCGTTTTACTTTCGATGCGAACGTGACAAGAAACTTTTTACAAAGTTCGCGTGCCAATTCCGTTTTTATTGGTAATAATCATATTTTGGATTTCGGTAAGGATGGACTCGCTGAAACGGAAAGTTTTTTCAGAGCAAATAATTTTAGTTATTTTGGGGATGCTAATGCTCAAAATGAGCCATTAACAAAAGAAATTAATAATAAAAAAGTAGCCTATGTCGCTTTTAATAAGTTTTTAGGAGAAGATGCGCGGAGTGTTGGTGAAAAAGTGCGACAGCTAAAAAAAACAAATGATTTCGTGGTGGTTTATGCGCACTGGGGAATAGAATATGCCAAAACAGCAAGTGATAAACAAAAAGAGCAAGCGCATCAATTTATTGATGCGGGAGCGGATCTAATTATTGGATCGCACCCGCATGTTGTCGAGCCTGTTGAAATTTATAAAAATAAAGCGATCTTTTATTCTTTGGGAAACCTTGTCTTTGATCAATATTTTTCTCCTGAGACAACGGAGGGATTGGCGGTTGTTGTTTCTGTGAAAAATGATAACTTAGATTTCTACCTTTTGCCACTAAGCCTTAATCACGATGGAAGCACGACACTTTCGGAGGGAAAAAATAAAAATGATTTGCTTTTTTGGCTTGCAGAAAACAGCACTGTTTCTGATAAGCTTAAAAACAGCATAAAATCAGGGCATTTTCAAATAGAAAAAAAATGAGCTATAATTTAGAGCGGAAAGACTAAGTGATAAAAAATTTTTATGGCAACATTATACGATCAAGCGGATAAGAATACGCGTTTAACTTGGGTCTATATCACCGGTTTTTTGGTTTTTGTGATTGGTGTCGGTTATGTTTTTGCCGGGGCAATGAATAATAGCGCAATTCTTTATATCGCCGTAATTTTTTCGATTGTGATGAGTTTTGCGTCTTATTGGTGGAGTGACAAGATTGTTCTTTCAATGAGCAACGCTAAGCCGGTTGATCATGACAGTAATCGAGACATTTATCATTTAGTGGAAAATCTTTGTATTACAGCGGGACTTCCCGTGCCAAAAATTTATATCATCGAAGATAGCGCCATGAATGCTTTCGCCACCGGACGCGATCCTGAACACGGAGTGATTTGTCTCACAACGGGAATTATCATTCGTTTGGAAAAAGCAGAACTGGAAGGCGTGATTGCGCATGAACTGTCACACATTGGGAATCGCGATATTTTGCTTTCCACGGTCGTGGTAGTGCTAGTTGGATTTGTGGCACTGATGGCTGATTGGTTCCGCAATTGGACGTTTTGGGGCGGAGGAAGGCGGAGTCGCAGCAATGATAGTGAAGGCGGCCAATTACAATTGATTTTATTTATTCTTGCTATCTTGCTTTCTATTCTGGCACCAATTGCCGGAGTTTTAATGCAATTGGCAATTTCAAGAAAGAGAGAATTTTTGGCAGATGCCGATGGAGCGCTATTGACTCGCTATCCGGAAGGACTAGCTTCGGCTTTGGAAAAAATTTCTGCTGATCCGACACCGCTCAAAGAAGCCAATCGAGCAACCGCGCATCTTTTTATTGCCAACCCTTTTCGTGGAAAAAAAGTTTCTGCATTATTTCAAACTCACCCGCCGATTAAAGATCGAGTGAGAGTTTTGCGGGGGATGGATATAAAATAATGCTTGGAAAAGAACCTAAAAACACCAGCCGCTACTTCTGGACCGAACACGCGAAATTCAAGATGCGGTTCTATGGCTTGAGTGAGCAAAAAGTTTTGGGTGTAATTAGTAGCCCCAAAAGAAAAGAAGAGGGGATTGTGGAAAAAACTATCGCAGTGATGAAGCCGGTTTTGCCAAAGGTTATTGATGGAAAAGAGGTTTGGAAGCAGGAGGTTTGGGTGATGTACCAAAAAAAATGTAAAAATAAAAAATCAAAATGCAAAATTTTGGAAAAAAATTCTCTGAAAATAATTAGCGCCTGGCGGTATCCGGGGGTAAGTCCGCAGAAAAATCCGATTCCGGAGGAAATTTTATGGGAGCTTTCAAGAATTTCCTAGCCTTAGTCTTGCGGATATCCGGGGTTGTGGTAATATAATAGGTAAGTTCATCCCCCATCACTTTTTTACTTTCTTAACTTTTTTAAAGAGTCTTTTGTATAATCAAAATTAAGTAATCTAAACAAACCTTTTCGCACACATCGCGAACGCGAGTGAAAAAGTGGAGGGGCGAAATGAAAAAATATGGACGAACAAAAAAATGAAACTGGCTCACAGCCTGCAGCTCCAGTCGTTGCGCCGCAGGGAGGCAAGGAGGATGTGGAAAAAAATAAGGCGATGGCAATCATTGGCTACATTATTCCAATTCTGTTTTTCATCCCACTATTATCAGAAGCAAAAAATAGTCCTTTTGCCAAATTTCACGCCAATCAACAACTAAACCTTTTTCTCGCTGCGATTGTGGTGAATGTTGTGGGAACAATCATTCCGATTCTTGGTTGGTTTATTATCTTGCCGCTAGGTTCAATTTTGATTCTGGTTTTAGCTATTATTGGCATCATTAATGGAGCAAAAGGTGAAATGAAAAAGTTGCCGATTATCGGCGGATTTGAGCTGATTAAATAGGTTTTTGTAATTTCAAAAAGCAGACAAGCCTTGCGGGGTTGTCTGTTTTTGTTTGTTGTGCCAATATAAGATAGTGCTACGAAAATATAAGAGTGCAAATAGATAGCCATTTAATTTTTTCATACTTTTGCAATAACTTATATTTTTGTGGTTAATAATTTAATAAAAGTTTACAATTATAAACAGTATGATAATGAAAAAAAAGACTAAAATAGTGGCTACAATCGGACCAGCTTCCGATTCAAAGGAGGTTTTGCGCGAGTTGATTCAAGCAGGTCTTAATGTTTGTCGGATCAATTTTTCCCATGGAACTCATGAGACAAACGGCAAAGTAATTACGATGGTGCGAGAGCTTTCTGAGGAGCTGAATATTCCAG
>DAIEIZ010000031.1 GCA_027351145.1 Candidatus Moraniibacteriota bacterium
TTTGAAAAACGACCGTTGGCTTCTTGAATTTGTCAACAATTTTGCCAGCGACAAGCCCCAAAATCCCCACCGGCCAATGTTCATTTGCAACATGAATAAATTTTTTACCGAAAAAATCTCGTGTCGCGATTGTTTCAATTTCCTTCACAATCTCTCCGGTTATTTTTTGTCGCTCCTGATTTCGCTCTTCCACTTCCAATGCCAAGACACGTGCTTGCACTTGGTCCCTTTCCATAATTAGCTTATAGGAAACACCGGCGTGATCCATTCGCCCGGTCGCGTTGATTCTTGGCGCGATTTGATAGGCAATTTTTTGCGTATCCGGAATGCTATTTTCCGAAATTTCAATTCGTCCCACCTTAAACATCTCCAGAAGTCCTACGCGCCGCGTCTTAGAAAGAACGATAAGTCCATATTTCGTTAGCACCCGGTTTTCTCCCAGAAGCGTAACGCAGTCTGCTACGGTTCCTATCGCCACCAGATCAAGCATCCACTTCAGTTGATCAATATTTTTGGGATCATTTTTTTGAGTCAAAGCCTGTGCCAGCTTGAAAGCGACACCCACTCCCGCCAAATCAGAAAAATCAAAACCGGAATTTTTCAGGTGCGGATTAATAATAGCAACGGCTTTGGGCAAAATTTCCGGAACATGATGATGATCAGTAATAATTACGTCGATTCCTCGCTCTTTCGCTTTTTCCACTTCAGAGACATTGGTGATTCCCGAATCAACGGTAATGATCAACTTCACCCCATCAGTCGCCAAAAATTCAATTGCCGATTCGTTCATGCCATAGCCCTCCAATTGTCGATCGGGAATATAGTAAGTAAGTTCGACAAAACCTAAATTTTCTAAAGTTTCATAGAGCAGTGCTGTTGCAGTCACGCCATCAGCATCGTAGTCGCCAAAAATAGCAACTCTCTCCTGGCTTTCACGCGCTTGCATAATCCGCTCCACCGCCTTAATCATTCCGGATATTTTTAAAAGATCACTGGAAACGGCATAATCAAAACCAAAAAAATCCTCAATCGCCTTTTGAGTCACAATACCGCGACTGGCCAATAATTTCAAAGTAACGGAACTATATTTCTCCAAACCAGAAAAAGCGGAGAAATCAATTGCATTGCTTTCTTTTTTAAGCTCCCATTGTTTTTGCATTATTTGTTCTATTCGAGTTGCCCAGAATCACATCTTAGACAAATTATTCTGCCCGTAAATTCTTTCCTTTCATTATTAGTCATTTCAATATTCAACGCCAGGTCCTCTCCGCAATTAGCGCAAGAAAAATCATCTTTCAATCCCAAGTCACTAGTTAATCTTGCAATATCACCGCCTTTAATATTCAATTTTAGGCGATATTTTACCAGAGTAAACAGACGAATTACCCGCGCCACCACTTCTTTCGGCGTTATCATGCCTGCGACAAAAAATTCCTTCACCCCGGTCTCTTCCGCCTTTTTTCGATCCTCCTCTCGACCCATATGCGAAAACATCGCGACTGGAATATGACTCGTTGCCACATTCTTGGAAAGCGCTTCTTTCATGCCAAATCCATCCATTTTCGGCATGATGATTCCGGTAAGAATCACATCAGGAACATTAGCAATCGCTTTATTGATTCCGTCCAGCCCGTCCACCGCTTCCATCACTCTAAAACCTTCGGCCTTAAAAACCTCGGAATAGATACTTCTTACCTCCGAATCATCATCGACGATTAGAATTTTATATTTTTTATCCATTGTGATTTTAACCCTAGACAAGCGCCAGACATTCTTCCGCCTCAAGTCATCAAAGAATAATCTGACAAGCTCATTACGCCGCAGTCCGCCAACAGGCGAACAAAGGAGGATTATACTTAAATTTAAATAATCACTTTCACATCTACCGCGATCGCAACACTTCCGTCTTTATTATAAATCAAAAGCGGATTGATATCAAACTCCGAAACATCATCCACTTCTTGCGAAAAATCACCCAAATCACAAATAATTCGTGCCAATTCCGCCACGTCATAGGCTTTTTGTCCCCGCGTTTCCCGAAAAAGAAAACCCAATTTTCCCTCTCGCAAAGAACTTTCCACAGCATCTTTCGAAAATGGCGGGATGAGCATTTCAGCTAACTTAAAAACTTCCGCATAAATTCCACCCAAACCATAGACAACTACCGAACCAAAATTGGCATCTTTTTTAATTCCCAGAATTATTTCCATCTCGCGCGCCAACATTGGCTGAATAATGCACTTTGCTCCGGGAAAATTACCCTGCATCTGAGTAACTGCCATTTCCAATTCTTCTTGATTTTTAATATCAAGCACTACTCCGCCTCGATCAGTTTTATGAAGAACTTCATCACTGTCAACTTTAAGCACGACAGGGAAATCAAAACCAGCTCCAAGCTCCAAACGCCCGGCAGCCAAAGAATTAATTTCAAAAGATTTTATCGTGTTTATGCCATAAAGCTCCAGAAGCTTTCGACTTTCCGAAAAATACAGCGCGTGTCGATTTTCTTTTTTTGCAAAATCAATAATCGCTTTTGCATTGACTTTTCTTTCCTGACTTACATCACTAACTAAGCTTACTATTGAAATTTCTTCCTTACGCTTCCACCGATAGAAAGCATCCAGCACGGAGACGGCACTTTCCGGAAAAGCAAAGTTAAAAATATCATCCGCTCGCAACCTTTTAATCCCCTTCTCCACTTTTTTTCCACCCACAAAAGACGCCACAATCGCCTTGGTGCTTTTGGCGTTAAATTTAGCAATCACTCGCGCAATTTTCTCTACTGGCGTTTGATCTTGCGGGGTAAGCAGACAAATAATTGCACCGATTTGAGAATCTTCATCAATGATTTGCAATACTTTTTTGTAGCGATTCTCCAGCGCATCACCCAAAAGATCGATTGGATTTTCCACGGACGATTCTTCCGGAAGAATTTTTTTAAGTGCCAATCTGGTTTTTTCACTAAGCTCCGCCAAAGTTATTTCCTTCTTGGCGAATGCATCGGTCGTAAGCACACCCAAACCTCCCGCATTGGTTATGACCGCTATCTTATTGCTCGCCATGACTTTATTATGAGAGATAAACCCAACTAAATTGAAAAATTCTTCCAAATCTTTCGCTCTGAGAATTCCCGCTTTGGCAAAAGCCACGTTCATGATTTCATCACTGCCAGCCAGTGCCCCAGTGTGAGATGAAATAGCCTTTTGCGCACGTTCTGTTTTTCCGGCTTTAAGAATTACGATTGGCTTAGTTTTTGAAACCACGCTAGCAATTTTCAGAAACTCCTCACCGTTCTTAATTCCCTCCAGATACATCCCGATCACCGCAGTATCTTCATCTTTTTCAAGATAGGCAAGTATTTCTGTCTCGGTTATATCCATCTTATTGCCAATTGAAATAATTTTGGAAAAATAGATTTTTTCCGCCTTCGCCAGATCGGTAAGCGCCACGGCTAGCGCGCCCGATTGAGTGACAAACGCGATGTTTCCCGCTTCCGGAAGACCACTGGCAAATGAGGCATTGAGCTTGAGCTTGGGAATGATAAATCCTAAGCAATTGGGTCCTAAAATGTTGAGATTATGCTCCTTTGCCAGCTGCAAAATTTCCGCTTCACGCGCCTTGCCCTCCTCATTCATTTCCGAAAATCCAGCCGAAACAATCACAAAATTTTTCACTCGATTGGCATTTTCACTAATTTCCGAAGCGACAAATTTGGCCGGAATAGCAATAATCACCAAATCAATTTCAGCTTCTACTTCTGCTAATTTTTTATAGCATCTAGCACCAAAAAGTTGGTCATATTTTGGATTAACCAAATAGACCTTTCCCGCGTAGCCCAGCTCTATTATATTTTTCGCAATCACCGTGCCAACTTTCCCCTCTTCCTGTGAAGCGCCAACAATGGCAATCGACTGCGGGTTGAATAATTTTTCCAAATTCATAATGGTTGTATTTTTAGTTATACAACCATTATAGCACAATCATAGAAAATCGTCGTAGAGCATCCTGACTCACTACAAGCACTTTTTAAACTCCGGGTAGCGCTCGAAAAAATCCCCGCCTTGATCTGGTGTCACTTTTTCCTGCGAAAAACAATATTGCAAAATTTTACGCAAGTATTCCTCGGACACCGGGCCATAGTCGGGAATAAATTTATCCATATTGCCAAAATTCATCAACGATGATTCCGTCGGCTTGACAAAATCATCCGATCCGGCGCAAGTTTTGAAATAGCCGACGCGGTCGGGATATTTTTCCGCCAAAGTTCCCCACCATTTTTTGGCTGTCTCAACATCTGGAGCGCAGTTGGGGCCGTCCGGGGTGTGCGGAGCGCCATCAGCTTTGGCGATGACAAATTTTTCTTCATCTTTCAGTCCAAAAGAATGCCCCAAAAGATGGGCAAAGAGATAACTCGTCGCGATACCGTTGCTTTCATTAATTCTGTCTTTCAAACTGAAAAAGATGCCGGAATCGGACAGGCGCGTGACATTGGCCCATGATTGGAAATCTTGCCGGGAAAGCACAATCAAGCGAAAATTATCTAATTGCAACTTTCCCAAAAGATCGTTGATTTTTGTGTCGCAGCGCAAGACCGGTTTTCGCTCATTTTCCGTTTTGATTTGACACAGCTGCGTTTCTTTTCCCGGATTAATTTTGTAAATATTATAATTATTATAACTTTTCCAAGGTTCGATTTGCTTGATCCCAATCATCAAATTAGCAATGTCGCTATCAAAATCTTCCCAAGACGGATAGCTGTCGGCAAAGAAAATCAGATTCAAGCCGCGCGGGTAGATCTTTTCGGGATTATGATAGAAATTTTCATTGTTTGCGCTTTTCGTGGCTAGAAAATCAGTTTTGGGACTATTTTTGAAATTAAACAAATAGATTATTCCCAACGACAAAATGACAGATGAAAGAAAAATCAATAATTTAAATCTGTTTTTTTCTTTGTCGGGATTGGATTTTTTTGTCCTAACGCTATTTGTTCGCGCGATAACATCTGTTGCTCCGGAGACGAGTCGGTGCCTCGTCTCTATGTCATTTTTCTTCTTTCTGAAAAAATACCAAAACAAAAAAAACAGCAAGAGGCTGTTGAAGATAATGACAAGAATGACATTGAGCAGGATTAGTTTGATATCCATAGCTTCTTTACTTTTTTATCAAAAACAACTCGCCTAAATCTTTTTCCGAGTTGGCGCTAAGGAAAAAGGCGGGAGCGTCGCCTTGCAAGCGGTAAGTGTTATCTTCGGGAATGATTTCCGCGTAGTAGCGACCGGAAGCCAAAGAAATTTCCATTTTGCCTTTTTCATCCGTTTTGGTTTCAAAACTCTTTTCGCCCACAGCGATGAATTTCACCCGCACGGAAAAATCCGGCGCTTTTTTATTGTCAGCAATGAGAATTTTGGCGCTCACAAAGCTTGGTGCAACAGCTGGATCAAAAGCGGGAGCGTCCGGCTCGCTTTCCGTTCCGGCGACTGCCATATTTTTGGTTTGGATTTCGGCGTCAATTTTGGCCAGTTCGGCCAAGTCTTTTTGTTCTTGATTTTGATAGTCGGCGATTTGTACCTCTTTCTCTTGAAAGCTGGGATTATCGGAAAGCAACTCTTGGCCATAGGAAGTCAGCTTGACGATGGTGTAGGGAGAAAAGATGATGACAAGAATGATGATGGGAAAAATGGCAAGAAAGATTTTTTTGTTTTTCATGGATTTTGTTTTAAGTTTTTTTCGGAAAATACTAGGCCGATTTCAGATTAGCCTTGGCATTTATAAGAACCCAGATTTTTTTAACCTCCTTTTCTGTGGCTGATATCCTTTTGTCAAATGAGCTGTTTTCCTCGGGAGAAAGTATTTTCTTGTCGAGCGCCGCCAATTCCAGTTTAATTTCTCGTACCTCTTTTTCCACTGCTTCAACTCTTTCGTCGATATTGAAAAGATAATCAAGCGTGGCTTTCTGATTGGCCTTTACCTCTTTAAATTCAGCGTCCATTTGATCGAATCTGGCATCCATTTGATCGAATCTGGCATCCATTTTATCAAATCTGGCATCCACCTGTTCAAATCTAGCGTCGATTTTTGCAAACCTGACATTGGTTTCATCGCGAAAAGAATGGACTTCATTGGTCAGCCCATCGAGTTGTCGTTGCAATCCAACTTGTCCTTCAGCAACCAGTTGAATGCTATCATCCATTTTTTCCAA
>DAIEIZ010000036.1 GCA_027351145.1 Candidatus Moraniibacteriota bacterium
TTTAACTTTCAATTATTTTCCTAATCGAATAGTTCATATGCCCCTGGCTTTTGTAATAATTCTTAATCAAAATATCGGCAAGTAATCCAAAAATAAATAATTGGATACCCACGAGAATCATAAAAACACCGATTAACGGCCAAATTTTATCTGAAAGTGAAATGTGAAAAAATATTTTTTCAATCGCCATCCAAATAAGAATAAGCATCCCTGAAAGCGAAAGAATAATTCCCGATCCGCCAAAAAGATGCAGCGGGCGATTTGCATACTTGCGCCAAAACCAAATCGAAACCATATCGACAAAACCCTTAATCGCTCTTTTCCAATTATATTTAGTTACTCCATGCAAGCGCGGATAATGTGAAACCTTAACCTCTCCAACTTGATACCCCTGCATTTCCAAAACAGCCGGAATAAAACGATGCATTTCACCAAACAAATCCACATCGGAAAAACATTCTCGTTTATATGCCTTAAGGCTGCATCCCGAATCATGAATTTTATCTTGAATTAAAATTTTTCGAAGCAAATTTGCGCCTCGTGAAAAAAATTTCTTGGAAAAATTATCCTTGCGATTATGCCGCCAGCCCGATACTACATCATAACCTTTTTCCATTTCTTGCAAAAGCAAACCGATATCCATCGGGTCATTTTGCAAATCTCCATCCATCGTAATGATTATATTTCCCTTGGAATTTTTAATACCCGCATCAAACGCAGCTGTCTGTCCAAACCATTTTCTTTGAATAATAAGCTTGAGCGGTGAAAGATTCTCGCAATTCTTAACCGTATCATCCGTTGATCCGTCATCAATAAAAATAATTTCAAAACTTTTCGCAAATTTCCGACAAGCATCGACAATTTTTTTATGCAGTTCTTTGACATTATCCTCTTCATTTCGCAACGGAACAATAATCGATAATTCTTTTTTCTCTTCTTGCATATTCGTTTATTTTGATAATGATTAACCCCTTCTTTTTGATTATAGCGCTTTTGGAAAATTTATTCAAATTAGCATAGAATATTTTCAAAATCTTCTAACAAAATAATTTGCGCCGTATACAAGCAAAATTCTTTTATAAAATCATCGATTGCTTCATCAGAAGCATCCATTAAATTATTTCCCCGATTTTCTTCTATTGCATTCTTTACACAACATTTGACAATTTTCTGCAGTCGTTTTCCCGCCTTCGTGCCAAGGAGCTATATGATCAGCTTCCATTTCTTCGATTGCAAAATGTTTTTTGCATTTTTTACAAATGCCTTTTTGTCTCTCGTAGGCTTCGCGTTTCATTTTTTCTGTGAACGTTCGCACATTCAAATACTTTTCATTTCTTGTTAAAACATAGGGATAAATTCCGGATTTTTTGGTCACGTCTTCATCTTGCATCAATTCTTTAATTTCCGCTTCCAGTTTTTCGGCGTTTAGTTTTTTGTCTTTGAATTTGTTATACAACTCACCCCAAGCAACGCTGGCCATTTCTCGGCGATAATTTGTGAAAGTTTTTCGCGTCCATTCAATCACGTCTTGAAAATATTGCCACAGCTCTTCGGCATTTTTGTTATGCTGGTGCTTGGCCATATAGTCCTCGATTTTTCCCTCGTTAATCCATGAAAGTGCGGTCTCCAGATATTCTTGCCGAATCGGCGAACCACTGACCAGTTGTCCGCCATCCCCCGCCAAAAGATAGGCGGCGCAATGGGTTTTACTGAATTTTAGTTTGGCGTCAGAAAGCCACTGGCCGGTATAGACGGCATTGCGCAATTCTTGGTCGGTCAATTTTTCGCCGGCAATGTTGATGATTTTGAACCAGTCCAGCCGCTCTTTGTCCGAACCTTGGCAAAAATAGATCATCAATTCATAGTCCAAAATTTGTTTTTGTTCTTCCTTGGTTAAATTATGAAACATGGCAGTTCTGCCATTGAAGTCAACAGAGAAATCATTGTTAACATATTGCCCAATGCTGATGGTGCGCTGTTGGCCGTCCAAAACTTCAAAATTGCCTTGATCGGTTTTGACCCAATACATCACGTTAAGCGGAAAACCATTTTTGATCGTTTCAATCACAGCGTCCCGTTGTTTTCCGGTATAGACAAATTCGCGTTGATATTTGGGGCGAATATCAAGTTTCCCTTCATACGCCACCACGCCTTCTTCCGCACTGTCGACATATCTGGCCACCACTTCACGAATGGGAATTTTTTGTAGTTCGATTTTCATACTGGTTTTTTTAGTTGATTATTTTCATTAATAATCTTGTAGGAGTCGGTTTGCAACCGATTCCTGCGAAGTTATTTTTCGATGGATTTATTGGAATCAGAGAGCTCCGTAAATTTAGCTGTCATCGTGGGATTTCCACGGGTTAGTTTTTTAATTGTTAAATCTTCTGCTTTATTGTTGGCAAGACGAAGATTGCTCTCAGACGACAAAAGAGCCTCTTTTGTTTTTTGAAGATGATCTATGGTTTTGTCTATTTCTTCGATAGCGGTTTTGAACTTACGACTAGCTAGATCGTAATTCTTCGCAAACCCTTCTTTGAATTTATTTATGTTGTCCTCAAAGTTAGTGATATCAATATTTTGGTTCTTAACTAGAGCAAGCTCCGCCTTATACTCAAGAGAGCTCATAGCAGCATTGCGAAGCAGTGTTATAATCGGAATAAAGAATTGCGGCCTAACTACATACATCTTTGGATATTTATGGGAAACATCAACAATGCCAGCGTTATACAGATCATTTTCAGCCTCCAAAAGCGAGACAAGAACAGCATACTCGCATTTCTTTTCAATGCGATCCTTATCCAATTCTCGCAGAAAATCTTCATTACGTTTTTTTGTAGCAGTTTCATCTCCCTCATTTTTCATTTCGAACATAACTGAGATAATTTCATTGCCAGTTTCGTCAGCTTCTCGATATATAGTCACCTTTGCTTCCAGACTTACAATCATTATCTTTTTCGAAATGGGCATCTTGAAAAGCAGCAGCACGAAGCTTATTGAACTCAGTTTCACAATGCTGCTCAAGTGTTTCTCCAATCATCTTGGTTGAAAGTTTGAGCTTCATATCTTTACGGAATGCAATTTCTTCATCTTTCATTTTAATAATATCGTCCTTGACCTTAAGTTCTGCAGAATATTTTTCTAATAATGATTTTTCCAATAATTGTTTTTCGATTTCCTTGTTTTTCAAATTACTCGCCAGATCATCGCGTTCTTTTTCAATCCCTTTAACTGCTTCTGCAACAGTCAGCTTCTTTTCCACCTCTGCTTTATCAATCCTTGATTTCATTTCTGAAATTTCAGATTCTTTTTTTGCTAATTGTTCCGCAAGATTGCGATCCTTCTCGGATTTTGATTCTGCTAACTCCTTGTCCTTTTTCGCCAATTCTTCTTGTAGTATATTTTTTAGATTTAATTCGGCCAATTTGATGGCATTTTCCTTGTCCTTAGTAGCCAGATCTAAACGATCCTGCAATTCTTTTTCAAATTGATGATCACGTACTTGCTTCAATATGCCAGCAAATCCAGCCTCATCAACTTTAAAAACCTTTCCGCAATGTGGACACCTAATATCATCCATATTATTTTTTCACTTTCTTATTTTTAATTAAAATGCGCTTGAATAATTTTTTACTGTTAAGATAAATTGCATTTGCAAACGAATATACACCATCTGCACCAACAGAACCAACATGGCCAATAATTTCAAATTGGTCAGGATTATATTTATCAAGAAAAGTTATAGGCACACCCATTTTGCCATCATAATTTTCTGGAATTTCTGAAAGCTTTGGAACTTCAATTGCATCATAGTTATCATATTTATGATATTGTTCTGGTGTATATTTTTTATATGAAATTATTAACTCATGCCTTTTTAAAATATCAAGATTAGTAAACCAACAAGTATTTCCCATCTTTGCGTATTTCTTACCATCCTCGCCAATAAAAATATTTTTCTGCTCGTAATTATCTGGCACTTGATATGTCTT
>DAIEIZ010000061.1 GCA_027351145.1 Candidatus Moraniibacteriota bacterium
AAATAGTTTTTTCTTTGTCCGGCTCTGCTTGATTGATAAGAACAGTAAAATAGCCTAAAATTTGACGGTTAAAATATTTTGTGCTAAGCTGTTTAATTGTAAGGGTAAGAGCTGGATTATAGAGCAAATTAGGTTAAAAAAGGTTTTTTAATAGAAAATAGTTTAACTCCCAAGCACGCTTTAAGTTATTTTTTCTGGTAAGTTGGAAAGAATTGACCAGTGAGCTTGTCCCACCATAGTCTCGTAATTGTGACAAAGGAGGATTTAAAAATTCGAAAAAATTGATGTCAAAGAACGAAGAAGAAGTAAAATCAAGAATCAGAATCAAGATTAAGGCTTATGATCATAAAATTATCGATCAATCAGCCCGTCAGATTGTGGAAACAGCGGAGAGATCAGGTGCCAGCATCGTTGGCCCGGTTCCTTTGCCAACAGAAATTCGTAAGTTTACTGTTAACAAATCTACATTTGTCCACAAAGATGCTCGTGATCAATATGAAATGAGAATTCACAAACGCCTCATTGACATTATGAGCCCAACACCAAAGACTATTGATAGCTTGACCAATTTAGATTTACCGGCAGGAGTGGATATTGAAATTAAAATGTAGTTTCTGCGAATTATGAATTTGTACGAATGAATTCAGGAGGGTATTTGTTAAATCCTTAAGGATTAGTATATTCATAATAATTCATAATTTGCAGAGAAATCTAGTTAAAGTCCGTGCCCGAGTAATTGGTGTCGCCGGATACTAATCTAGCCAAGAAAGAAATTTCTTAACCTCAAAAAGAGGTTTTCGGCTGATAGTGGCCGTTTTTTATTTTATTAGCAGATTATTTAGCAAAAAAGCAATGAAATTCATTTTAGGCAAAAAAATTGGAATGACCACGATATATGATGAAAAAGGCGCATTGAATGTGACTCTTTTGGAATGTGGCGCAAAAGTATCTCTAGTGAAAGAAAAAGGTAAAAACAAGGATGGTTATTCGGCGGTCCAGCTGGAAATTGCCAAGACTAAGAATAAGTTCAAGAAAAAGGAGTTTCATGTGGAGAGTAGCAATCTGAAAAAAAATGATATAGTGGATGTTTCCATTTTTGAATTAAACGAAAAAGTAATTGTTTGCGGAACAAGCAAAGCAAAAGGTTTTCAGGGTGTGGTAAAAAGACATGGATTTGCCGGAAGCTGTGCAACACATGGTCACAAGCATGATCTTCGCGCACCTGGTTCAATTGGTTCCGGTTTTCCAGAGCATGTTGTGAAAGGAAAGCGCATGGCTGGTCGCATGGGTGGAGATCGTGTGACAACTAAGAATTTGAAAGTTGTGTTTATTGATAAGGAAAAAAATATTCTCGGAGTTAAGGGTGCAATTCCTGGCATCCCAGGAGGAATCGTAGAAATTAAGGCATTATAAATCTCAAAAAGTATGGCAAAGATCAAGGTCTATAATCTAGAAGGCAAAGAAATTGAAGAAATTAGCGTTTCTGATTCTGTTTTTGGTTTGCCAAAAAATGATGATCTTGTTCATCAAATCGTGGTGGCTATGGATGCTAATAAAAGACAAATACTAGCTGATACAAAAACTAGAGGCGAGAGAGCGGGTAGCGGAATTAAGCCTTGGAAACAAAAAGGAACGGGACGTGCTCGCGTTGGTTCAAGAAGAACTCCGCTTTGGAAAAAAGGAGGCGTTGTTTTCGGACCAAGTAATGATAGAAACTACAAACAAAAAATCAATAAGAAAATGAATCAAAAGGCAATCGCTACGGTGCTTAGTGGAAAACTCAAAGACAAGGAAATTTTCGTAGTTGATAAGTTGAGTTTCTCCCAAAAGAAAACTAAGGAGGTGGCTAAGATGCTCATAAATCTCAAAATCAAAGGTAGGACTCTGATGGCTTTTTCCAATGAGGAAAAAGAGCTTCGCCCGATTAGTCGAAATTTAGCCAAGGTGGAAAATATTCTTACACCACAGTTGAATGTTTTGGAAATGCTGCGAAACAAGAATTTATTTATGAGTAAAGAATCTCTAATGTTTCTCGAAGAAAAGTATAAACAAGCTGAAGTAAAATAATGGAAAATAATATCAACCCCAATCAAGAAAATGTCCTCTCTAAAGTGCTAGTTGAGCCGATTGTAACCGAAGCGGCAACTGTTCTTATTGAGCAAAATAAATATATTTTCAAAATTTCTCCGCGCGCGACAAAGTTGCAAGTGAAGGTGGCGATTGAAAAAATTTACAAGATCAAAGTGGAAAAAGTGAATACAGTTAGCATTCCCCGAAAATTTCGCACTCGCGGACGAATCCCAGGATGGAAACCGGGTTTTCGAAAAGCGATTGTGACATTAAGAGAGGGAAATAAGATTGATGTTTTTGAAGGGAAATAATTTAGTCTAAACTCGTTATATGGCAATTAAGATCTACAAAAAAAATACTGCCGGACGTCGTAATATGTCGGTTGTTAAGGTTGACTATGTTTCAAAAAAGAGACCGGAAAAAGCATTATTGGCAAAACAAGGAAAGCTAGCCGGAAGATCGCATGGAAAAATTTCAGTGAGGCATCAAGGCGGGGGTCATAAGCAAAGATATCGGATTGTGGATTTCTTGCAAGATAAGTTTGGTGTGCCTGGACGTGTGGCGGCAATTGAAAAGGACCCAAACCGAAAAGCTTTTATTGCTCTTGTTAATTATGCTGATGGAGAAAAGCGTTATGTTTTGGCAACGGAAGGAATGCGAGCGGGGCAAGAAGTACTTTCTGCTGAGAATGCTCCGGTGAAATCGGGTAATCGTGTTAAGGTGAAAAATATTCCAATTGGGACAACTATTTGTAATTTAGAGCTATTTCCAGGACGAGGCGGGCAAATTATCAGAAGCGCTGGAAGCTCAGCCAGTCTCACTGCCGTGGACGAAAAAACAGCTCAGATTAAATTACCTTCCGGAGAAATTAGACTTGTGAGTAATGAGTGCTATGCAACAATTGGACAGGCGAGTAATTTTGAGAGTAACTCAATCAATCTCGGTAAAGCCGGCAAGAGTCGATGGCTTAATATTCGTCCGACCGTTCGTGGATCTGCAATGAATCCGGTTGATCATCCACATGGAGGAGGCGAAGGACGCCAAGGAATCGGGCTTAAGCATCCGAAAACTCCTTGGGGAAAGCCAGCTCTTGGCAAGAAGACCAGGAAGAAGAAGAAATATAGCAATCAATTTATTATTAAGCGAAGAGTGAAGAGAAAATAAATAGAACTAAATTTGTAATTCGTAGAGAAATCACATGACAAGAAGTCTGAAAAAGGGTCCTTATGTGGACGAAAGATTAATCAAAAAAGTGCTGGATAAAAAGCCAGGCGATAGGAGTGTTATTAAGACTTGGCTTCGCGCTGCGGTTATTTCTCCAGAAATGGTTGGTTTTACTTTCGGTGTCTATAATGGAAAAATATTTATTTCAGTTACGCCAACGGAAGAAATGGTAGGGCATAGACTTGGCGAATTTTCTCCGACAAGGAAGTTTACGCGGCATGGAGGCAAGATGCAAAAGGAAATGGAAACAGCGGCTAAACAAAAAGAAGCTGATGCTGCGAAAGCTGCGAAGGCCTCTGATACTAAGAAGAAATAATAGAGAAATATCATGAAAGTTACAGCGGAACTCAACAATTTAAGAATCTCTCCTCGCAAAGTGAAATTAGTGGCTGATTTGATCAAGGGTATGGATGCAGTGGAAGCCGTAAGCCAGCTTGATGTGGCAATCAAAAAAACTAGTGGCTATATGCAAAAACTTCTGCTTAGCGCAATTGCTAACGCGGAGAATAATTTTGGTCTTTCGAAAAATAACCTCTATGTTTTGGATGCTGTTGTTGGAGCTGGACCAACGCTCAAAAGATGGATGCCAAAAGCCTATGGACGTGCCGGACAAATTTTAAAAAGAACTTCAAAGGTAAGAATAATTTTGGAAGAAAGAATTGAAGGAAAAGATCGTAAAAGCAAGGAGCAGATGGAAAAAGAAAAAGCCGAGAAGACCAGGAAGGCAACGGTCGAGCTGAAAAAAGAAGAAAAAAAGAAAGAACTGCGAAAAGAGGAAGAAATCAAAGAAGGAAAAACAGAAAAAGTGACGGTGGAAGCGAAAGCAAAAAGTGTTGATAAAACAAAGAAAGCTGTTGCGGAGCCAAAGAGTTGGAAAAGCAAGATATTCAGACGGAAGTCGATGTAAACAGTTTCTACGAATTGCGAATAAGTATGAATGTACCAATCCGTAATCGTAGACCAAGGGAGATCGAAGAAGTTTTTTTAGATAATCGCGTTAGTATATTCATATAAATTAGTAATTCGTAGAGAAACACCTATGGGACATAAAGTAAATCCAGTTGGACTGCGCTTGGGAATAACTCAAGATTGGAAATCCAAGTGGTTTAGCAAGAGAGATTATAATAAAAACCTCAAGCAAGATATTGAGATTCGTTTGGAAATAATGAAAAAATGGAAAGCAGCTTTTATCTCCGAGGTGGAAATTGAAAGATCTCAGGCCGCCGTTAAGATTATTATCAAAACCGCTCGACCGGGAGTTTTAATTGGTCGTGGCGGTAGCGGAGTAGAAGATATCAAGCATTATATCCAAAACACTTTTTTCAAGAGCAACCGCAAGGCAGATTTGCGAATTGAAATCCAGGAAATTAAAAATTTTGAAGAAAGTGCTATGATTGTGGCGCAAAATGTGGCAGAACAGCTGGAAAAGAGAATCCCATTTCGCCGAGCGATGAAAATGATGCTTGAGCAAGCCATGAAAAATTCAACAATAAAGGGGGTAAAAATTGAAATGTCCGGAAGATTAGGTGGCGCGGAAATGTCTCGCAGGGAATGGTTGTCAAAAGGAACGCTACCGCTTCATACGCTCCGTGCGAATATTGATTTTGCCAGAGCGACAGCGTTTACAACTTATGGAGCAATTGGAGTGAAAGCATGGCTTTATAAGGGGGAGGTATTTGATGTTAAAAAGACGAATTAAAGTAAAAAAATCGTATGTTGATGCCAAAGAAAGTAAAACATAGAAAGGTGCAGAGAGGCGGAGTGATCCGTGGCAATGCAATGCGAGGAAATTCAATCAGTTTCGGCAGTTTCGGATTAAAAGCGGTTGGCGCTAGTCTTGTTTCTTCTCGGCAGATTGAAGCCGCTCGCCGTGCGATGACCAGGTATGTGCAAAGAGGAGGCAAGATTTGGATCAGAATTTTTCCTGATAAGCCAATGACTAAAAAAGGCGATGAAACACCAATGGGTAAGGGAAAAGGAGCGGTTGATCATTTTGTGGCTGTTGTGAAGCCGGGAACGGTGATGTTTGAAATGGATGGCGTTAAAATAGAGATTGCCAAGGAAGCTATGCGGTTGGCTGCGCATAAGTTGAATTTGAAAACTAAGTTTGTTACTAAAGAGGAATAAGAAAATTGTTATGAAAATTAAGGAATTGAAAGACAAGAATATTGCCGAACTTAAAAAACTTCTCGCTGAAAAAGAGGATGGCATTCGCAAGTTCAGATTTGAGTTGGTCACGAAGCAAGTAAAAGGCACAAGACAGATCAGGACTGCCAAGCGTGATGTTGCGAGGATTCTCACTTTAATTCAAAAAGAAAGTATAAAAGCTTAAGGATAATTTTATGGATAGCAAAATTGTGGAAAAAAATAAAATCATCACTCGCAAAAAAGGCGTTGTTGTTTCCGATAAAATGGATAAGACAATCGTGGTTGCCGTAGAGACGCTGAAAACTCATTCAAAATACAGAAAGAAATATCGTTCGACTAAGAAATATAAGGCGCATGATGGCGAGAATAGGTATAAAATTGGAGATATTGTTGAAATTATGCCTTGTAAACCGATGAGTAAGGATAAGAATTATATAGCAGTTTAAACATATGATACAAACAGAATCAAAATTAAATGTAGCTGACAATAGCGGTGCCAAAGTTATCAAATGTTTCAAGGTGCTTGGTGGAAGTAAAAGACGTTTCGCTCGTATCGGAGATGTGATTGTTGCAAGCGTAAAATCAGCTGAGCCAAGAGGTATGGTAAAAAAGGGAGATAAGGTTCGTGCGGTTATTGTGCGACAGAGAAAAGAATTTCGTCGCAAAGACGGGTCATATATTCGTTTTGATGAAAACGCTGCAGTGATTGTTGAGGCCAAAGAACCGAAAGGCACTAGAATTTTTGGACCAATTGCGAGAGAAATTAGAGATAAGGGTTATGCCAAGATTGCGTCGCTTGCGCCGGAAGTGTTATAAGTCCCTGCGAATTACGAATCAATATAAATTCGTAATCGTAGCCAGAATGTATTGAAAGCCCGTTTTTATATTCGTAAATTTGTAATAAATTTGTAATTAGTAGAGAATATCATGAAGATTAAGAAAAATGATTTAGTTAAGATGCTTGCAGGAAAGGACAGTGGAAAAACCGGGAAAGTTCTGCGTGTATATCCAGCACAAAAAAAAGTAGTGGTGGACGGACTAAATATGCTAAAAAAACATAATAAGCCCAAGCGTGATGGAGAAAAGGGTCAAAGAGTGGAAATCCCGAGAATGGTTGATATTTCAAATGCAATGGTGGTTTGTCCTAAGTGCGGAAAAGCCGTAAGACTTGGATATAAGATGGAGGGTGATAAGAAAGTCCGCGTGTGCAAGAAATGCAAAGCCGAAGTATAATCCAGCGTTTAATTTAAAAGATTAGTATGTCAAAAATTTACGAAAAATATAAGACCGAAGTAGCAGTTGAGATGAAAAAAAGTTTCAAGCTGAAAAATGATTTGCAAGTACCGAAGATTGAAAAGGTGATTGTGAATGTTGGAATCGGAAAATTCATCAAAGACTCAGCGCTAGTTACGGATATTTTTAATTCCCTGAAGGTGATTACCGGACAAAAACCGGTGATGACAAAAGCTAGACAATCAATCGCTGGATTTAAAACGCGGGAAGGCTTGGAAATCGGGATTAAAGTGACGTTGCGCGGAAAAAGAAAATGGGATTTCTTGGAAAAATTAGTCGATGCCTCGATTCCTCGTATTAGAGACTTTCATGGAATTAAAGCAAGCTCAGTGGATAAGGGAGGGAATATGAACCTTGGAATTAAAGAGCATTTGATTTTTCCGGAAATTCTTCCCGAGCAAGTCAAGACTGTTTTTGGAATGCAGGTAAATATTGTGACGAATGCTAAGGATCAGGAAAAAGGAATGATGCTTTTCAGGCTTCTTGGTTTTCCAATTGAGAAAAAGGATAATAAGTAGAGTTTATATAATAAGTATAAAATAGAGCAAAATGGCTAAATTATCAGTTGAAGTTAGAGCAAAAAAGAAACCGAAATTTTCCACGAGAATTGTGAGGCGTTGTTGGAAATGCGGAAGAAAACATGGGTATATGCGTAAGTTTGATCTCTGCAGAATCTGTTTTCGCGAGCTTGCCAGTACGGGGCAGTTACCAGGCGTGAAGAGGTCAAGTTGGTAAAAGATTTTAGATAGTTTGATTTCGATTTTAAATTTTGAATTTTAAAGAGTATGTTAGATCCAATATCGGAAATGTTAACCAAAATTAGAAACGCTCAGATGGCAGGTCACAAAACTGTTATGATTAGCGCCTCTAAATTGAAAATGGCTTTGGCTAAAATTCTGGAAAAAGAAGGCTTTGTTGACTCAGTCGCGAAAGAAAAGCAGAATGATTTTGATGTGATAAAAATTGCTTTGAAATATTATACTATTTCCAATACGAACAAGACCCCGGCTATCAAGGGTATTCGAAGAATCAGTAAAGAAGGACAAAGAATTTATGTCAAAAGCAAAGATGTGCGCAGTGTCAAAAACAACTACGGTGTAGCACTTATTTCTACATCAAAGGGTGTAATGACAGATTATGACGCGAAGAAAGCAGGACTAGGTGGAGAATATGTTTGTGAAGTTTGGTAATTTGTAATAAGAGAGCAGATTAAATCTATGAGTAAAATTGGAAAAAAAATAATTGCTATTCCCGCCGGTGTGACAGCGACGTTAGAAGGGGAAGTTTTCAGGGCAAAGGGTCCCAAGGGAGAGCTTAGTATGGATGTCCATCCGGAAGCGGTTGTTGAGATTGCCAATGAACAAATTGTGGTGAAAAAGGCCAAGGAGGATGGCGGATCAAACGCAATTTGGGGGTTGACCCGATCACTTGTTAATAATATTATCATCGGAGTGAGCGCTGGTTATGAAAAGAAATTGGAGCTTCAGGGTGTCGGTTTTCGCATGAGCATCCAAGGCAAGAAGATTGTAATGGCGCTTGGATTTTCTCATCCGGTAGAAGTAGAAATCCCGGATGGAATTATGGTAAGATTGGAAGATAATAACGGGTTGCTTATTAGCGGGATTGATAAACAAGCTGTGGGACAATTTGCAGCAAATATCAAGGATCTTAAGAAAGTCGAGCCATATAAGGGCAAGGGTTTCCGTTATGCCGGAGAGAAGGTGAGAAGAAAAGCTGGAAAAAAAGCCGGAGCGAAGTAATATCCTGAACCATGATTAAGCTGATTAGCTTGATTGTCTGATTATTAATTTGAAGTAAATTCTATGAATAAGATTAGCCAAAACAATTTAAGACTACATCGCAAAAGACGTGTGCGCGCCAAAATTTCTGGAACCGCTGGTATGCCACGATTGAGCGTCTTTCGCAGCTTACTTTCCATGAAGGTCCAGGTGATTGATGATGTCCAAGGAAAAACTCTTGTTGCTGCTGATACAAAAGAAGCAAAGACTAAAAATGACGTGGCTGGCGCAAAAGCAGTGGGAATGCTTGTTGCCAAGAAATGTGCGGAAAAGGAAATTGCCCAAGTGGTTTTTGACAGAGCGGGATACCGCTATCATGGAAAAGTGAAAGCTTTGGCGGAAGGGGCGAGAGAAGGCGGGTTGGTGTTCTAGTCGCATCTACGAATTACGAATCTATATGAATGTATCAATGTGAATTAAAGAAGAGGTGGTAATTTGGGAAAGAATTTGTATTTATTCATATATTCGTACCAATTCGCAATTCGTAGAGTGGAGAAGTAATTGATAAATTTATTATAAGTGTTAAATAGTATGGCAAAGAACGACAGAAGATTTAAGGGAAAAAAAGAAAAGCCGGAATTTGAGCAAAAACTTCTGGACTTAGCTCGTGTTACTCGCGTAGTGAAAGGCGGAAGACGTTTTCGTTTTCGCGCGACACTTGTGATTGGAAACCGCAAGGGCAAAGTCGGCGTCGGCGTTGGCAAGGGATCGGACGTGACTGATGCAATTGGCAAAGCTTTTGACGATGCTAAAAAAAATATGATTACGGTTGCCATTAAAAATAACACAATTGCACATGCCGTAGAGCATAAGAAGGGTAGTGCGAAAGTGATTTTGAAACCGGCCAAGGAAGGAAGGAGTATCGTAGCTGGAGGAGCAGTGCGCGCTGTGGTGGATTTTGCTGGAATTCGTGATATCGTTTCGAAATCTCTAGGAACTGCCAATAAACTCAATGTTGCGAGAGCGACAGTGGAGGCACTGGGAATGCTCAGTGAATCAAAGACAAGAAAAGAGAGAATTGTGAAAGCAAGTTAATTTATACAAAGTTGATATTACAATTTTATGTTAAGACAAGACTTACAAGTGAGCCAGTCGAGGAAGAAGAAAAAAACTATCGGTCGCGGTGGAAAAAAAGGTACTTATTCTGGAAAAGGGAACAAAGGGCAAAAGGCGCGTTCCGGAGCTCACGTCGATCCTTTGTTTGAAGGCGGACGCTCGACACTTATCGACCACATGAAGAAAAAACGCGGTTTCACCTCAAGGACAAGAAAAAGGAGCATCGTGCAAATTACAGATATTGAGAAAAATTTTGAAAATGGCGCTATAATTAGCGTAGAATCTTTGGTAAATATGAAACTGATTGCACGGAAGAATGTTTTTTTTGGAATCAAGGTTCTTGGCAACGCAAAAGTCGCAAAAAAATTTGTCTTTGAAAAAGAAATCTTTATCAGTGAAACGGTGAAAAAAGCGGTTTTAGCTGCAGGCGGGGAAGTTAAGGTTGAAGAGAATATCAAAGAAAAAGCATAAAAATAAGGGGTTTGATTCAAGGAGATTAAACCATTGGATTTGATATTATAAGCTTTGATATGTTTCAGGAAGCTGAGATGGCAGCGACAGATCCTTGCTTCATTGTCAAAGCTTGGGTGGAATGCGGTCGATGGGGTTTAATTATAGATCTCATTTCGGATGACATTTTGTAGATACATTTTCTTTAAAATTAGAATGTAAAGGTTAGAATTGAGAGAAAGGAGGTCCTATGGATAAATTTAAGTTTGAAGGAGGAGAAGTTGTTTTTTACAATGTTAGAGATTTTTTTGTGCGAAGGGGTATTATACAAGAAGATCGGGGTGGTCTTTTTGTGATAGTACTATTAGACGGTGAAAGTCATCCGTCTATAATTCGAAGAGGGAATGTTTTGTTTGTGTGATAAGCAAAAGCGGATGATATGCCTGTCATCCGCCTAATTCTAATTTTTTTATTAAGTCTTTCTGCGAAAATGAATTAAAGGCTGGATTTCCCGCCTATCGACAGACAGGTCGCCTCTGTGGAAATAACAAGGAAAAACTATGTTAGCTAAAATTACTCAAATTTTTCGGATCAAGGAATTGCGAAACAAAATATTTTTTATTTTGGCGCTTTTAGTTGTGTTTCGATTGGTGGCTAATATTCCAATTCCGGGCGTTGATCAAAATCGACTAAAGATGTTTTTTGATAGCAATCAACTTTTTGGATTGCTAAATCTTTTTTCCGGTCGCGGACTGTCAAGTATTTCACTTGTGATGCTGGGTGTCGGACCATACATCACTGCTTCGATTATTATGCAACTGCTTACGATGATTGTTCCATCACTGGAGAAAATCTATAAAGAAGAAGGCGAAGCGGGACGACAAAAATTCAATCAATGGACGCGTTGGGCGACAGTGCCGCTGGCAGCAATGCAGACTTTTGGAATGATTGCACTTTTTCGTTCACAAGGGATTATCGCCGCAACTGGGGTGATGAATGTGGTTTCAATGATGGTGATTGCCACGGCTGGAACGATTTTTCTGATGTGGCTCGGGGAATTGATCACGGAAAAAGGTGTGGGAAACGGAGTATCTCTCATTATCTTTGCTGGAATTGTTTCCGGTATTCCTTCGACAATTGCTAAGACTTATGCGACAATGGACTCATCACAAATTTTTACTTATCTAATCCTGGGGGTGATTTTAATTGCAGCTATTGCAGCCGTGGTGTTTATGACGGAAGGTCAGCGCAATATGCCGGTTTCCTATGCCAAAAGAATTAAGGGCAATAAGATGTATGGCGGAACTTCCACGCATTTGCCACTTCGCATCAATCAGGCTGGCGTGATTCCAATCATCTTCGCCTTGTCTATTATGCTTTTTCCGGGAATGATTGCCAATTTTCTCACTAAAAGTCCTAATGCGATATTGGCAAATATTGCGGTAAAAGTGAGTGCGCTTTTTTCTCCCAGCAATTGGTTTTATTGGATGTTCTATTTTATTCTTGTAGTGGCTTTTACCTATTTCTACACTGCAGTTGTGTTTGATCCAAACAAAATTGCGGAGAGCTTGCAAAAGCAAGGCGGCTATATTTTAGGAATTCGTCCAGGAAAAAACACAGCAGATTATCTTTACCGCATCATGAATCGTATTACGCTTTCCGGCGCGATTTTCTTGGGACTTATTGCAATTTTACCTTTTTTCATCCAAAGCTTCACTAATATTGGATCTGTTTCCATTGGCGGTACAGGACTTTTAATTGTTGTTTCGGTAGTGATTGAAACAATTAAGCAAGTGCAAGGGCAACTTGCGATGCGGGATTATGAAGGATTTTAGCCATGCAACATGAAACATTAAGTATGAAACAGCTTTTTCTCAAATCTTAAGGTAGAAAAGTTGGTTTCGTCGGAATTGTTACACGTTTCATTTTATATGTTATATGAATTTAGTGATTTTGGGTCCCCAGGGTTCCGGCAAGGGGACGCAGGCAGAACTTTTAGCTCAAAAAATCAACCTGGATCATTTTGATACAGGTAAAGCTTTGCGCCAGGTAGCACTATTTGATACTCCGCTAGGGCGTGAAGTTCACGAGATTATCATGGTGAAGAAAGAGCTTGTGCCGAGCCGACTCTTGCGAGAAGTTTTGCACATTCGCCTTAATGATCTTGAAAGAGAGCAAGGAATTGTTTTTGATGGTGTTCCTCGCAATGTCGAACAGGCGAAGTATTTCGAAGAGGCACTTCAAGAATTTGGCCGAAAAGTTGATCGAGTGATTTTTGTAGATATTCCACAAGAGGAATCTTTAAAGCGAATTGGAAAACGCTATTCTTGCGAAAAATGCAAAGAAGCGGTAATCTTGAAAGAGAATGTCGCGGAGATTTGTGCTAAATGTGGAGGAAAGTTGGTTCAGCGTGCTGATGACACGAAAGAGGGGATTGAAAAACGACTGGAAATTTTTAGGGAAGAAACGATGCCAGTGATTGAATATTTTGAGAAGAAGAATCTAGTTTCTAGAATTAATGGGGTGCAGAGCGTAGAGAAAGTTTTTGGTGGTATTTTAAAAGTTTTATGATTATAATTAAGTCAAAAAAAGAAATAGAACTGATGCGGGAAGGCGGGCAGCTGCTGGGTCAGATTATGGAGCGTTTGGGTAAGATGATTATGCCTGGGCAAAATACTTTTGCGATTAACAAGCTGGCCAAAAAGCTTGTTTTTGATATGGGCGGATTTCCGATTTTTGAAGGTTATGGCGATCCTGGCAATGCTTTCCCGGCGACCGTTTGCACTTCAATTAACAATGAAATTGTGCACGGGATTCCGAGAAAAGAACGGATTATTTGCGAGGGTGATATTGTGAAGTTGGATATCGGGATGAAATACAAAGGACTGATTACGGATATGGCGCGAACATTTCCGGCGGGGAAAATATCAGATGAAGCGCAAAAGATTATGGATGTGACTAGGGAATGTCTGAATAAGGGGATTGCAACAATTAAAATCGGAGCAAAATTAAGTGATTACGGCAGAGCGGTGGAAAAGCATGCCAGGGCAAATGGTTTTTCTGTGGTACGGGATTTGGTTGGGCATGGTGTTGGCAGAGAGTTGCACGAGGATCCGCAAATTCCCAATTATTATTTTTCCGGGATGCGAGAGATTGTTTTGCAGGAAGGTATGACGTTGGCGCTTGAGCCAATGATTAATATCGGAACACATTATATAAAGGTGCTTCGAGACGGTTGGGCGTATGTGACAAAAGATGGAAAATTGAGCGCACATTTTGAGGATACGATTGTGGTGACGAAAGATGGAGCAGAAATTTTAACGAGAATTTAATGGAGTATCTTTCTTTTTCCTCGAGATAGGATGTTATAAACACACGACAGGTTGGGCAAGAGCATGGTAAGCGATAGAATTTTTCTATAAAGTGTATTAATATTTTGCCGGAAGTCTTTTTTTTCATCTGATTTCCGGCAGACTTCTCTCTAGGGGCGAAGGTGATATGAATAAGGTTTTTATTTATGCCAGAAAGCTCAATTAAAGCAAAGCATTATCTCGGCTTAGATTATGGCGAATCAAAAGTTGGCCTCGCAATTGCGGACAGTGAAACGCGGATTGCTTTTGCCTATGGTATGATAAAAAATGATGAAGATTTATTTCAAAACATTTTAGCTCTTATTGAAAAAGAAAAAATCGAAGCTGTGGTCATCGGCATTCCAAGAAGAGTAAGAGATAAAAAAGTTGTATATGCTGGAGAAAAATTGGGCAAGGTTCTTGAAGAAGAAGGGATTGGTATTGTCTATCAGGATGAAATATATTCGACTAAAATAGCCCGAGAAAATTTAAAGGAAAAAGGGCTGCGTGATATTAATCGCTTTGATGACGCCGAATCGGCGCGAATAATTTTGGATAGCTGGCTGAATAAGAAGAATTTGTGATTTCGATAGCATTTTGTGGTAGAATGTGTTTGTATAGGGCAAATCATTATAAAATAAAATGTTCAAGCGTTCATTGATTATATTTTTGTTTTTAGTATCAATTACGGTTTTTTGTGACATTTCTTTTGCAAGAGCTGATGATTCAACGAAGATTTACGCCATTGGGGACAGTTTGACGGCTGGAAATGATTCTGCGCCATCGTATGTTGGCAGACTAAGCGCGTTACTCGGACCTTCTTGCGAGGTTGTTAATAAGGGAAAGGGTGGAAATACAACTATTGATATGCTTAGTCGATTTGATGCCGATATTTTAAGCAGTAATCCCGATTATGTTATAATTTGGGGCGGTATTAATGATATTGGGCGTGATGAAACCGCTCAGGCAGTGGAGGATCGACTCCAAACGATGTATGCCAAGGCCCATAATGCCGGAATTAAGGTCATAGCGATCAATATCGCACCTTTTAAGGGTGCCAGCAGTCATTATTCAATAACTCATCAGTTTGCGGCTGACTTGATAAATGATTGGATTGCCAATCAGGCATTAGATGTTGATTATCGAATTGACGCAAAAACACTATTGGCTGACTCTCAAAATGCAAATACTTTACGTCCTAAATATGATGACGGAGGACATCTGCATC
This sequence comes from Candidatus Moraniibacteriota bacterium, assembly GCA_027351145.1. GTDB lineage: Bacteria > Patescibacteriota > Minisyncoccia > Moranbacterales > UBA2206 > UBA9630. The sequence continues at coordinate 14,619 of DAIEIZ010000061.1, forward strand.
TTAATGTAGCGGGTCAGGATTTGCTTGGAGAAAAACTTTATCAAGAAGTTGAATGGAAATCAAATACCTCGGGTTGTGATAAGGAGACTTGTGTGGGTAATTCCTGCTGGAATGGGGTGGAGTTTGTGGCTGGCGTTAAGATTGAAAATTGTGCCACAGTTTCCGCCAAGGTCAGTCCGGAAGCTATCATAGCGCCTGACTCGGCGTATATTACTTGGACATCTAATAATGCTTCTAAATTGGAAGCAGCTTGTCTGTCTGGACCGGTTATCATTCATCGAGGAGGGTTTTATATGAATGATGTTGAATGTAGAGACAAGGGTCTTTTTGCGGAATGTACGGACAAGGGGTATGAGTTTAAGTTTTCTGCTAATCAAGTGGGTTTGGAAATGTGCGTATTTTATCCCACCAATAAGGCAAATGGTTTTTTTGGTACGCCTTTTTATGTAAATATAAAAGTCTTGGGTAGTTCGAATTTGTAGTTGTTGGTAGGTTTATTTTAGGATAGTGGCTATTGATTTTATTGTATTTGTGGCTTATGATGAGTTATATGCGAGAAGTGCTTCTTAGGAAATTACAAGCAGTTTTTAGCCGGGCTTTCCCGGGCGTTTTGTTTTCCAATGAAAATTTTGAAATTAACTATCCACCAGAAGAATTTGGTGATTATTCAACTAACCTTGCGCTTAAAGCAGCGAAAGAACTTAAAAAGAATCCACGCGAGATTGCAGAATTGATAAAAAATGAATTAGAAAAAGATGGCATCCAAGAAAAACTTTTTTCCAAAATTGAAGTAGTGGGCGCGGGCTTTTTGAATTTTAGTTTGTCAAGTGAAGCGCGTGGTAAGGAAATTGAAAAAATTAATGTTGCCAATGGAGATTATGGCAGTACTCAGGCTGGAAAAGACAAAAGGATTCATTTGGATTTTGTTAGTGCTAATCCAACAGGGCCAATTCATTTGGGCAATGGTCGGGGTGGACCACTCGGTGATGTGCTGGCGAATGTGCTTGTGAAAAATGGATTTTCTGTCTGGAGGGAATATTATGTCAATGATTTTGGCAACCAGATTAAAGTTTTGGGACATTCCATTCTCAAGGATGGCGAGGCGCAGTATCGCGGTGAATATATTGATAATTTGGCCGAAAAAAATCAAGAAGCTGACCCATTTGCGGTTGGGCAAAAGGCGACGAAAATAATTCTGAATGAAATGATAAGGCCCGCAATGGAATCTTTGGGAATTATGTTTGACGAATATTTTTGCGAGAGCTCACTGCATGCCAGTGGCGAAGTGGAAAAAGCCTTTGAGGCGCTCAAGGCAAAAGATTTACTTTATGAAAAAGAAGGCGCGTTGTGGTTTTGCGCAGAAAAATTTGGCGATGAAAAAGATCGGGTGGTAAGAAAAACAACTGGTGAAATTACGTATTTTGGCGGAGATATTGCCTATCATCTGAACAAGTTACAAACGAGAAACTTTGATTTGGCGCTGGATATTTGGGGTGCAGATCATCATGGAGATGTTGTTCGCGTGAAGGGAGCCATGGAAGCTTTGGGATATCGTGAGAAAGTAAAAATTTTAATTACGCAAAATCTTACCGTGCTCAAAAATGGCGAAGAGTTTAAGATGTCTAAAAGAAAAGGGCAGTATATTTGCCTTGAGGATTTGATTGATGAAGTCGGGCGTGACGCGGTGCGTTTCATTTTCTTGGCATATTCCGCCAATTCGCCAATGATTTTTGATATAAATCTTGCGAAAGAGAAATCGAACAAGAACCCTGTTTTTTATGTTCAATATGCCTATGCCAGAATGGCGGGGATTCTCAGGAAAACAAAAAAGGAAGCAGTGGGCGTAGCTGATTTTTCACTACTTACAAATGAAAAAGAAATTGAACTTATTCGTCATTTGATGCGTTTTCCTGATTTAATCTCAGAAATTGCGGAGAATTATGAAGTGCATCGACTTACTCATTATGCAATAAAACTGGCGGATAAATTCCATAGCTTTTATCACGCATCACGTATTTTGGATGAGGAAAAAAGCTTAGCATCAGCAAGAAGGGAATTGGTCAGTGCGACGAAGGTTGTTTTAGGCGAATCTTTGCGACTCATTGGCATTAGCGCGCCAGAAAAGATGTAATGAAATTTTTCTATGTCGAGTTTAAAAAATCTACTGACTGATTTGGAAAAATTAAAAAATCCTGCCAAGGCGAAAATTTCAGCGGGATTTTTTAAGACCGGCAAAGGTGAGTATGGCGAGGGGGATATTTTTTGGGGAATTATGGTGCCGCAGCAGCGCATTGTGGCGCAAAAATATTTTCGCAAAATTGGCTTTTCCGATTTGAAATTTCTGTTAAAGCAAAAAGTGCATGATCTTCGTTTCACCGCTAGCGCAATTCTTGTTTTGAAATATCAAAAAGGCGATTCGGATGAAAGGGTGCGGGTGGCGAAGTTTTATCTTAAAAATTTGAGAGGCATTAACAACTGGGACTTGGTTGATTTATCGGCCCCACAAATTTTGGGAGATTATTTGTTTGAAAAAGACAAGGCTGTTTTATATGAATTGGCAAGATCAAAAAATCTTTGGAAGCGACGGGTTGCCATGCTTACTACTTTTGGATTTATTAAAAAAAATCAATTTTCTGACGCTCTCAAGATTGCTGGTAATTTGTTGGGTGATAAACATGATTTGATTCACAAAGCGGTTGGTTGGATGTTGCGAGAAATCGGCAAAAGAAATAAGGAGGTTGAGGTAAGATTTTTAGTTAAATTTGCTAAAAAGATACCAAGAACCGCCCTGCGCTATGCGATTGAAAAATTTTCCAAAAATGAAAGAATTGAATTTTTGAAAAAGTAATCAGAAAAATGATAGAAAAAAGAAGCTGACAAATAGGAGCAATAAAACTTTTCGGAACTACGCTGTAAGTAGCGGCATATCTGGATTTGTTTTTTTTGTTTTATCTATCCCGTTTTTTATTTTCTGTATTTTTGCTCTGGCTAATGCATATTCACTTTTCTAGGTCGCGCATAATTTTTAGATTAGTGCTGGCAGTAAGCCGAAGTTCTAATTTTAGGAGAAATGGAGCACGTGCTGGATTATACGATTTCTCAATCTGGTGCGAATAAGGAGATTTGTGTTTCAGGGAAGTCTAACCGCGTCTTTACTTTTTTTACGCCGCTTATCTGCCTTGGAGAAAAGAAAGGTTTTAATTTGAAAGAGGTGGAAGATTATGGTGGCATTCTTAATGAAAAATCAGTCTTTTATTTCAGAGATACCCTAGGATGGGCAGCGATGCGCCTAAATTGGCACGAGGGCATGAAATTATGGATTTCCGAAGGTTTGGCAGATAAATTGAAGTTGGCTCAGTAGGGAGATGTTGGGATGGAAATGATATTATTGTGGTATGGATTTTTCGGATATTTTGTCTTTAGGGTTTTTATGCTACAATAATGATGTTGTTTAAGTGGCTATATTTTTGTCAAAATCATGAGTGAAAAAGTATTTCTTTCTGTTGTTATTCCGGCATATAACGAAGGAGGAAGAAAAGGGGATGAATTAAAGAAGAATATTGAGGAAATCGGCAAATATGCCAAAACGAAAAATTGGACATATGAAGTTATTGTTGTAAGTGATGGGTCTAAGGATAACACAGTTGAATTTACCAGAAATCTTGCGCCATTAGTTTCTAGGCTGGAGGTTATCGATCGCAAAGAGAATCGGGGTAAATGGTATTCGGTAAGGGAAGGATTTTTGAAAGCAAAAGGAGCCTATCGACTGCTTACCGATGCAGATGGCGCAACTGCAATTTCCAATCTGGATGGATTTTTAGAAGCAATGAAGAATGGTGAGGATGTTATTATCGGATCAAGAGATTTAAATGATTCAAAGATAAAAAAGCACCAACCGAGATGGAAGGAACTGATGGGAGACGCTGGAAACTATCTCATCCAATTCATGCTGGGCCTTCGGGGAATTTTGGACACGCAATGTGGCTTTAAGATTCTTTCAGAAAAGGCGACTCTGGAAATTGTTCCCTTAATGCAGGTGGATCGTTGGGGCGGAGACTTTGAAATGCTGATGCTGGCGAAAAAGATGAAATATGATATTGTGCAGGTGCCGGTTATTTGGGAAGATGCGGGGCTGAGTTTAGTAGGAGCGGCTGGTCTTGGCGGATATTCTTCGACGCTTAAAGAACTTTTTCAAGTAAAATGGAAAATGATGACAGGAAAATATAAAATAAAAAAATAGTATTTAGTCTTTGGCACTGGTAGTCTTGAGAGTATCGAGTGCTGTTTGCTAAATGCCAGGTATTAATTTGGAAACAGAAAAAAATAAAACAAAATCAACGGAATTGCGACAGGATTTGGTGACGGGCGATTGGGTGGTTGTTTCAACTATTCGCGCGAAAAGGCCGGATGAATTTGCCAATAAGGAAATCAATGATGAAAGTGGCGAGGATGCAAAAGGTTGTCTTTTTTGTGATCCCATCGCTTCCGGACAGGAAAAAGATGTTCTTATTTATGGCACGGGCGATTCTGATTGGAGTCTGCGCGTTTTTCCAAATAAATATCCAGCTTTTTTTAGACCAACCGGTGGGCAAATTATGCATAAGGAGGAAGGTCCCTATTTTCGGATGGACAGCATCGGGTATCATGAGGTAGTTGTGACTAGAGATCATGACAAGCACATTGGTAGGATGGATCCAATTATGGTGGCGGAAGTGTTAGATGCTTATCAATCGCGCTATATTGATCTGATGAATAAAAAATCAGTGAATTATATCGATATCTTCCATAATCATGGGAAAAGCGCCGGGGCGCATATTATCCATCCACATTCACAATTAATGGCTATTCCTGTGGTTTCTCCATATGTTCAATCGGAGCTGTACGGTGCAGAAAAGTACTATCAAGCCAATAAACATTGTGTATATTGCGCAATATTAGAATGGGAAAAAGAAGCGCAAAAAAGAATTGTGTTCGAAAATGAAGAGTTTATCGTGTTTTGTCCTTTTGCAGCTCGGGCAAATTTTGAGATGTGGGTCATGCCCAAAAGACATAAGCCTTATTTTGAAAGAATAACAGAAAATGAAAAAATGGCAGGCGGAGAGGCTTTGCAAAAAGCAATTGCGAAATTGGACAAAGGACTGAATAATCCGGATTTTAATTTCTACATTCACACTTCTCCTTGTGATGGAAGGGATTACCCTCATTTTCATTGGCATATAGAAATTTTGCCAAAATTGAACATTTGGGCTGGGTTTGAGATATCAACCGGAATTGAAATTGTGACAATCGGTCCGGAAGATGCGGCGGAGTATTTAAAAAACATATAACATACGGCACGTAGCTTGCAGCAATTAACAAATTTAAAATCTGGCGATTTATTGTTATATGTTTCATGCTATATGTTTCATGACAAATGGTTGAAAAGATTATTTCTGTTCTAGCTGGTTTTATTATTGCTAGCATTTCGATGTTTGGTTATTGGGGTGTGGCGCTCATGATGGCAATTGAGTCTGCTTGCATTCCCTTGCCAAGCGAGATTATCATGCCTTTTTCCGGCTACTTGGTTTCCACGGGGCAATTTTCTCTTTGGGGAGTATCGCTGGCTGGAGCGATTGGATGTGTTTTGGGGAGTACTTTGGCCTATTGGGTCGGCTATTATGGAGGACGACCGGCGGCGGAAAAATATGGAAAATATATTTTAGTTACGCATCGCGATCTAGACATTGCGGATAATTTTTTCAAAAAATATGGCAACTTTGCGGTATTTTTTTCCCGTCTTCTTCCTGTTGTGCGAACGTTTATTTCTCTTCCGGCCGGGGTCGCTCAGATGAATTTTCCTAAGTTTATTATTTATACCTTTTTGGGATCTTTGCCGTTTTGTTATCTGCTAGCCTATATCGGGAAAAAGTTGGGAGATAATTGGAACACACTCGGAGTTTATTTCCATAGATTTGATGCGATAATCGGAGTGTTTGTTTTAGTCGGTTTGGTTTTGTTTATAAGAAGACATTTGAATATTAGAGAAAAATAATATGAAGAAAATTATTGTCGGAAATATGAAAATGAACGTTCTCTCCGTTCAAGAGCGGGATCAATATTTAAAGTCTTTTAAAAAAGAATTAATCAGGAAGAAAATAGAAAATTCGGAAATTGTGCTTTGCCCATCTGCGATCCATCTGGAAAATTTTGGAAAAACTTTAGGTAAAAGAGTGCTCCTGGGCGGGCAGAATTGTTTTTGGGAAGACGGTGGTTCGTATACGGGGGAAATTTCTCCATTGATGCTTAAAAATTTTGGTTGTGCATATGTGATTATTGGACACAGCGAGCGGCGTAAATATTTCGGAGAGAATGATGCGTCGATCAATCAAAAAGTTTTGTCGAGTCTTAGAAACGGCCTGTCTCCAATAATATGCGTAGGAGAAACAAAGACGGAAAGACAATCTGGGGAAACAATGCAGGTTATCACCCGGCAGGTTAAGGCGGCTTTCTCGGGAGTGGTTTTAGGAAAATTGGAAAAAATCATTGTTGCTTATGAACCGATTTGGTCGGTTGGATCTGATGCTATTCCGACGAGTAATGAAATTCTGGAGGCAAAAGTTTTAATTCAAAAAATTTTGGCGCGTAGTTTTTCTCAAAATGTGATCCAAAAAATGCGCATAATCTATGGTGGCTCGGTTAGTGTGAAAACCGTGAAGCAAGCGTGTATTGATAGTGGAATGGAGGGGGCGCTTATTGGAAGAGAAAGCTTGATGCCAAGGGAATTTTTAAAAATCGTGAAAATTATAAACGGGTAATTTATAGAGAAAAATATATGATTACATCAGTCAAAGAAATCTTAACTAAAGCTAAGGAAGGTGGTTATGCCGTGGGAGCGTTTAATACGGTGAATCTGGAGACAACGCGGGCAATTGTTGCGGCAGCTAAAGCATTGCGATCTCCGGTGATCATTCAAGTTTCGGAAAAAACCTTGGAGTACGCCGGGGGAAGAGGTATTTTTCATTTAATTAAAAATGAAATAGAATTTTATGCGGGGCAAATTCCAATCGGGATTCATTTAGATCATGGTCATAGTTTTGAGATAATCCAGCGCGTGACTGATATTGGATTTCCCTCTGTGATGTATGACGGGTCACGTAAAGATTTTGTAGATAATATGGAAATCACAAAAAAAGTGGTGGATTTTTGCCACGAACGGGATGTTTCTGTGCAAGGAGAGTTGGGCAATGTTCCGTATCTGAGTGAACAGAAAATGGGAGATGTTGATTGGGATAAATATATGACGGATCCTGCCCAAGCCGAACAATTCGTAGAAACAACGGGAATTGATGCTTTGGCTGTGGCGATTGGAAATGCTCATGGTTTTTTCAAGGAAAGAGAAATGCCAGATTGGGAGCGCTTGGACAAAATTGTGAGTCTGGTTTCTGTGCCGATTGTGCTTCATGGGGCGTCTGATTGGGAGGACGGTCGAGCAACTGAAGCGATTGAACGGGGAGTGAGCTGTTTCAATATTGACACAAATACACGAATGGCTTTTGTGAATGCACTTAGCAGTATTTTTCATGAAAATAAAGACCCGGGCTTTGATATGCGTGATATTTTGGAGCAAGCGCGTGAGGCGGTCAGAGAAAGCGTTAAGAGGAAGATTGAATTATTTGGCAGCAATGGAAAGGCTTGATTTTATGATAAAGGAGGTTGAAGTCAAAATGAGGGTTTGTGATAAGAATAGCAAGAACCGAAGTTAATATTTCGGTTTTTATTTTTATCGTGGTATAATATGGATATGCAAAAAGGTATAACCGTTGAAAAAATATTATTAGAGTGTGAGTCTAAGGCACAAAACTTGCTTCCTACGTTAAAAAAGATTGGTGTAGTTTTTGGTTACGTCAGTAAAGAAGATGCGATGAAGGTTGCTGAGTACTTCGAATTGTCTCTGGCTAGAGTCTATGAGGTAGCAAGTTTTTATGATTTAATCGAAACTAAAAAAACGGCGAATTTGGAAATTAAGGTTTGTTCAGGAGGTGATTGTGTTTTGGGCGATTCGACCGGAATAGTGCATGAGATTGAAAACTATTTTAGAATTAAGGCTGGTGATGAAAATAATCCAAAAGTAAAATTGAGAAAAATTAGTTGTCTTGGACGGTGCGGAGAAGGGCCGATTATGATAGTAAATGGAAGAGTTTATGAAAAAGTGACAAGAAGCTCCATTTATAAGATTTTAGAGGAATGGGCGTAGTTTTTTGTACTGTCCTTGAGAAGTTGGTGGTCTGGGCATCTCAGATTATGGAAAAAGAAAAAAAGAGCTTTTAGTTGAGAAATAGAAGTTGGAGGATTTATTTCCAGAATTTAAAATTAGTGAATCTTGGATTCTTGCCGGAGCTTATGCTTATGAAGCAGGTGTGAGAATGGCATGAATTATTTGAATCTTCATGCAAAAAAATATAAAAATCATTACTGAATATTGGGGCAGGATTGATCCTTTAAAAATTGAGGATTATTTAAACGTTGGCGGTTATGTAGCGCTTAAAAAATTTATTAAAGAAATGAATCCGGGGAAAGCGCTGGAAGAGGTGAAATTGTCAGGACTTTGCGGGCGGGGCGGGGCTGGATTTCTAACTGGAAAGAAATGGGAAATGGTGGCGGAGCAAAAAAGTAAGGAAAAATATTTCATTTGCAATCTGGATGAATCAGAACCCGGGGTGTATAAGGATCGATTAATCGCGGAAAATAGCCCCCACTTGCTTTTAGAGGGAATTATTATTTCCACTCTCACTATCGGTGCAAAAAAAGCCTGCATTTATCTTAATGGTAATTACGAAAAAGCAAGAGAAATTCTGGGGCAGGCAATTTCGCAGGCGCTGGAGAATAATTTATTGGGTAAAAAAATATTAGGTTCGGAATTTTCCTTGGAGGTGGAAATTTTTTCCGGTGCGGGAGCTTATGTTTGCGGAGAAGAAACGGCACTTATTAATTCTATTGAAGGAAGGCGCGGCGAACCAAAAATACGCCCACCTTATCCAACAGAATGTGGTCTTTTTGGTAAGCCTACGGCAGTGAACAATGCTGAAACAATTGCCAATATTCCATATATAATCCAAAATGGCGGAGAAAAATATTTAGAATGTGCTACAAAATTATTTGTGCTTGGAGGATCTATCAAAAATCGAGGAGTGATTGAGGCGCCAATAGGGCTTATGATGAGAGAGGTGATTTTCGAATTGGGTGGCGGAATGTCTGCTGGTAAAGAATTTTGGTTCGCGCAAGTTGGTGGTGCGGCGGGAAAGTTATATCTTGAAAAAGAGCTGGATGCACCGGTTTTAGGGTCTGGTGCGATTCTTGTTGTGGATAAATTGGCTGATATCCATGACTTATTGCTATCTTGGACCGGATTTTTCCGAAGAGAATCATGCGGAAAGTGTGTGCCATGTCGGGAGGGCACTTTTCGTCTCAACGAAATTGCTGAGCGTTTGGCTGATGGAGAAATTTCCGATCGTGACAAAGAAGCGGTTTTGGATATTTTGTGGACGCTGGAAAATACCACTTTTTGTCCTTTGGGAAAATTTGCGGCCGTGGCTGTGCGCGATGCGGTGGAAAAACTAGAAATTTTGAAATAAATTATGCAAATCAAAATCAATAATAAAGAATATGCGGTTAAAATAGGCGAAACCATTCTTCAGGTTTGTCTGCGTAATGGAATAAAAATTCCCACGCTTTGCGGAACAGATTTTTCACATGAAGGTTTATGTCGAATTTGTGTGGTGGAAAGCGATAAGCGTCTTATTACTTCCTGTAACACTAAGGTTTCGAAAGATATGGATATTATGACAGAAAGTGAAAATATCTCTAAGGCGAGAAGAATAAATCTGGAACTTTTATGGGCGGATCATGCCGGAAAATGCGCTACTTGCAAAAAAAATAAAATGTGTGAGTTGCAAAAACTGGCCGAAGAATATAAAATTGAAAATTTTCATTTTGTGCCGAGGCGCGGTGAAATAACTGACAGTGAAGAGCAAAAATTACTCAAAGATAATTGGTTGCGTGTTGTTGCGGAAAACGAAAATCCGTGCATTTCTCGTAATTCCGAGTTGTGCGTGGAATGCCGGCGATGCATTAATATTTGTCCGGAACATAGATTCGGCTTTAATTATCGAGCAGGAGATGTTGTTGTTGGCACGCCGTATGAAAAAGTGCTGGATTGCAGTTTTTGCGGAAAATGTATCGAGGTGTGTCCGGTGGCGGCGCTTACGGATAAAAACGATTATGCTAAAATTATTGAAGATCTGGATGATCTTAAAAAATTTTCCGTGGCGGTTGTTGATTTGGATGTGCGGGAAAAAATACAAGAAAAATTAAAAAGTATCAGTCCGGAAAAAGATTTGGATAAATTTTTTTTTGAGCTTGGTTTTGAAAAAGTTATAAATTTGGAAGAAAAAAATCGTGACAGGGAAGACGGAATTATTGC
>DAIEIZ010000075.1 GCA_027351145.1 Candidatus Moraniibacteriota bacterium
AAATACTTGCAAAAATAAACAGCGAAAGAACGGAAAAAATAATTTTTCATACCGATGCCACTCAAGCTATTGCTTATTTTGACACTGATGTTAAAAAACTGGGTGTCGATTTGCTTTCAATGTCTGCGCATAAAATTTATGGACCAAAAGGTGTCGGCGCACTTTACGTAAGAAAGGGGACAAAAATAGCGCAAGTTCAAGATGGCGGAGAGCAGGAATTTGCTTTGCGAGCAGGCACGCTCAACTCAACGGGTATTGTTGGATTAGGCAAAGCAATTGAATTATTGAAAAACAACAAGCAAAAAGAAATTAAAAAAATCAAAGAGCTGCGCGACTTTTTGATTAAAAAAGTATTAAAAGAAATTCCTAAAGTCCGTCTCAATGGTTCGCGCATAAAAAGGTCACCCAACAATGCCAACTTCAGTTTTTCAGATGTGGAAGGGGAGAGTCTGCTTCTCTATCTCGACGCTGAGGGTATCGCTGCTTCCACTGGTTCAGCGTGCTCTTCCGGATCACTTAGTCCATCACATGTACTTCTTGCTCTTGGATTGAAACCGGAACAAGCGCACGGATCATTGCGTGTAACCCTAGGGAAATATACAACCCAAAAAGAATTGGCTATTTTTGCGGCAAAACTTAAAAAGGTTTTGGAGAAATTGCGAAAAGTTTCCGGAGAAATACTAAAAGAATATTATTCAAAGAAAAAATAAATTTAATTTCTTATTCACGCAAATGTTTTGCATTTAAATATATGAATTATTCCAAAGAGGTAATCAATCACTTTACTAATCCGCACAATCAAGGATCAATCTCCGACCCAGATGGCGTTGGAATGGTGGGTAATCCGGTTTGTGGCGATCTGATGAAAATCTATCTCAAGGTAAGAAAAAATAAGAAAGGCGAAGATATTATCTCTAATATTAAGTTCGAAACATTGGGCTGTGCGACAGCTATTGCAACATCCTCAATGATTACAGATATCGCCAAGGGAAAAACAATCAAGGAGGCAAGTAGGATTTCTCGCGACGATGTGGCAGAGGGCCTGTCAGGATTGCCGCCAATCAAAATGCATTGTTCTAATCTGGCCAGTGAAGCGCTTATTGCTGCAATTGAAGATTATAAGAAAAATAAACAAGACTAGTTGCTTTTTTTGCTGATTTATTGCAAATGTGTTTTTAAACGAATCAATCGCAAGAAAAGGAGAAAAAAATGAAAATTCGTAAATTAAAATCGGATGACGAATCGCAACTCTTGAAGTTGTTTGCAGAATTAACAACCAGCCCCATAAATCTCAATATTCAGGAGGTAATTAATGACAAGAATTGCCATGCTATTGTGCTGGAAAATAAAATTGGAGAAATTGTCGGATTTGCCGCACTGACAACTTTTATTGTTCCCACAAAAGGCCGCGTTGGAAAAATAGAAGATGTTATTATTCGGGAGACTTTTCGCGGCAAAGGGTTGGGAAGCAAGCTTTTGGACAAGCTCATTGAAATTGCCAAAGAAAAAGGAATTGTCAACATAACATTAACCAGTAATCCCAGCAGGATTATCGCAAGAAATCTTTACCAAAAAAAAGGATTTATTCTTTTGGAAACGGGGGTGTTTTTATTAAAATTATAATGGAAAAACCTAAAAAGAATATATTTTAAAAAAAATAAAAAATTACAATTCCAAAAAATCGTTTTACATGAAAGGGAAGCGTAATTTTTTAATTATTGGCTTCTTCTGGGAAATATTGACAGTGTCGCACAAGGTAACTTTTGCGACATTGCTAGGCTTTTGAAATCCACGCCTGTGCGTGGTTTGACTGTCTAGCATACATCTTACTATCCGAAAGGCTAAAATTGCTTATAACGCAATTTTGGAGCTAATTTATAACAACGTATATTTTATTGGTTTTTATTTTTAAGGTTCTACCCTACTAAGACCATTATAGCACCTTTTCTATTTCGTGTCAATAGTGTCAACGATAACGGACTTTTTAGCTTCAGCGGTGACGATATACGAAACTCTGGATTTAGTTATTCCATACTCAAGACCAATCTGAGACATTGTTTTTTTGCCCTTCTTGTAGTCCGCGAAAATTTTCTTGTTTCTTTTCTCGGTTGCTTTAGTAAATTTTTTCCAATCAAGATTTTCCATGTCTTGATAATAGTGCTAATGATAAATACTGTCAACTCCAATCACAAAAACCGATTCGCCGCCTCCGCCAATTCGCGATCATTCCATTGCATATAGGTGAAACTGGATAGCGGACTAGAGTGACCAAGAATTGCTTGCACGTGTTTTGGATTACCTCCAAGATCCAAAATGCGATGCGCTCGTCCGTGTCGGAAACTATGCGGAGTCAGTTTTTTGTCAATTTTCGCCTTGAGGCATAATTCCTTGATCAGACGTTGGATTGTCCGAGTGGTCATTCTGTCGGTTGAACTTTTTGCGTTAGATTTTCCCACAAAAAAGGCCGGAGTAGAATTGATCTCTTTCCGAAGCGCTAGAAATTCTTTCACGAAAATATTCGTTTCCACGCTCCAAAAGATTGTTCGCATGATGGCAGTTTTTTTGGTGCGGATGGTTGTGCTGGATTTTACCGGGTCAAAGTCTGATATATTCAAATCGCAAAGTTCAGACACGCGCACGCCCGTTTCAAACAGTAGCCGGATAATTACCAGTTTTTGCAATTCCCAAAAATCAGTTGGATGGATGAAAGATAAAATACTGGTATATTCCTCAAACGTGATAGGCTGATAAGAATTAGCCACTGTGCGCTGGACTCTGATCAATTCCGGCGATAGGCATTTTTTTCCTTGCAACTTCCAAAAATAGAAATAGTTTTTGACAATTACCATTGCCAGTTCTATTGATTTTGGTTGATAGTTTTTGTCTTCAAGATAATTGCGATATTTCACAACATCACCGACTTTAGTCGTTTCCACGTCTTTTTCTGTGCAACTAATAAACTTTTCCAACCACGGCCGATAGTTGATGCTGGCGCGTCTGGTATAGGTCGCCTTCCAATCGAGATACTCTTGCACTTGAACATTCTGCATAAAAAATAGTGTCCACCGCTGATAGACGATGGACACTATGATCTTGTGATACCTATCTTCCAATGAGTATCACTAATTTATTATAGCATAGTTTTCCACTGCTATCAGACAGTAAGAAATATATTAACACTTGAACTTAGCATACCGTTGGATTTTTGTCAAAGTCCGGATTTTTTATTGTAATCAAAAAACGGCAGTGATGCCGTTTTTTGATATGTATAGAACATGTACAATATATGTAAAATGTGTACACGTTCTGCCTATTCGCCTTGCTTGTATTCCTTGATCATATTGATCAGAATCGCCAAAACCGCTGTCGCAATTGGAGTATAGACCCCAAAATTAAGCTCTAACTGTGCGACATAAGTTAGTACCGCTCCCCCACCGGCAATCAATGCACCAATGAGGATTTTTTTTATTGTGACACTGTCGAATGCGTTTTTTTCTTGTACCATATTTTTAATGTTTAAAAATTACTTTTTCGTCACCTCAGCAAACCCCGTGATCTTGTAACCGCGTCGCGCCAAATAGACCACATCGCCATAATACGGATCAGCCACTTTGTAACCGAATACTTTTGAATAACCAACCAAGACCACCCAATGGTTGCTATTTACTTGCAAGATACAAGCGTTATCTTGTGACACTAGAATACTTTTAATTTTCGCGTCATCGCGTTTGTAATAGCGGTAAACGAATTTCATCGGCAAAATACTGGCCGTGATTGACTTCCAAATAATTAGCCCACTGCCGGTAAACATCAGATTTTCCGCCATCCACTCCGGGTCGAAATAATAGTGATACCAATCGCTTAGCATGGATAGGCAAGTGATAAGACAGCCATAATCTTTAATCTTTGCCGTGCTCTCCCCTATTCTAACTTCTCCCCATGCGGGATTTCTTTGTGATAAAATTTTCATCTCCATTGCATTTGACTTTGCGGAATACGCGGCGTCAAGCGAAAACTCAACACCTGTTTAATTCCGAGAAGAAAAATAATTAAAATAATTAAAAAAACGATTATTAATTTGCAAATAAATTTACAAATATGT
>DAIEIZ010000076.1 GCA_027351145.1 Candidatus Moraniibacteriota bacterium
TCTCAAAATGACATGCCTATCGATCAATATTACCTCATGAATATACCATAATAATGGCTTTTAGAAAAATGGAGGTCCGGAACAGAGTTGAACTGTTGTAAAAGGTTTTGCAGACCTTTGCCTAACCGCTCGGCCACCGGACCACTTGGTCAAAATTGACCATAGATAAATATTACCAAGCCCCTGCCTCAAAGTCAATGAAACAAAAAAAACACCCCGATTTCTCGGAGTGCTCTCTTTGACTATTCGGTAATAATCTCAGCCACTAAGTTTTGCCTACCGAAAGCAAACGCTTCTGTTTTTGTCTTCACATAAATATCGATTTTATTCCCCTTAATCGCACCTCCGCGATCCTGACAGATATAGGTTCCACGACCTTCGATATTGATTTTTGTGCCAAAAGCAAAGCTTTTGGGACAAGCGATTGTTTCATTTTCACGAACTTTCACACCTGAAGCGGTAATTCCATCGCTCTTTCCACACTCATCAGCCGAAGCGGTGTAGGCCGAAGCGTTGATGATAAATTTACCTTCAGGAAGATTGCTATTTTTAGGTACTATTTTAGTTTCAATAATTTCTTTTTTTTCTACTTTCGCAACATCATCTTTGTCAGCTTCCTCGATAAGAGCCTTGGGAATAATTTCCCCTGCACTACAAGTGGCTGCTTGATTTATGGCAGTCAAGGCATTTTCTGTTAAATTTAAGTTTATTTTTGTTTGATTAGACTCATTAGCCTTTGCCGTTTCCACTATCATTCCTAGTCCTAGAATAATAGAAAAACTGGCAAGCAAGGCCAATTCAGTTCTAATACGCATACATAAACTTTAATTGTTAAGCGTCAATCGAGGTTCTAGTACCCCTTTTCAGATTGACCTAACAGTGTAGCAAATATTGGGTCAAAAGTCAAGCGTTATAGTGATATTTTGGCTTATACAAGCCATCAATCTTCTGAAAAAAGACTAAAATCACCCAAAATAAGCCCTAAAAAAATAAAAAAGCCCAAAGAGGAGCTCTTTTGATATCTATTTTTTAGAAAATAACTTAATGATGATGTTTCTTCTTTTTCTTCTTATCTGACTTATATTGATCATCTTGTGCATTTTGCTGGTTCTGATTCAACTTGTCAATCTGATCTTGATTCAAAGCCATCGTTTCATCATGAACCGTAGATATATAGGGTGTGAAATTCTCATTGGGATAACGCGGAAGAATGGCGTCCATAAACGCACGCCAAATGGGAGCCGCCACAAAAACACCATCTGATCCCGCATGCATTGGGCGACTATCATTATTCCCCGCCCAAACACCTACTGCGATAGACGGAGTAAAGCCTACTGTCCAAGCATCACGAAATTCTTGCGACGTTCCTGTTTTAGCAGCGACAGTTCTCCCTGGAATATAAAGCGGGCTATTTGGTCCAAAAATTGCCGACCGAGCGCTATTGTCCGAAAGAATTGAATTAATTTTCCGCGCCACATCCGCATCAATCACTTGTTCTTCTTGTTTTTTGTCAAAATACGACTTGCCATTATTATCAATTATTTCTAAAATCGAATGTGACTGATTTTTTTTTCCTTCGGTCGCAAAAACAGAAAAAGCGCTCGTCATATCAGTCAGCTTCACTTCCGCCCCACCAATTGCCATGGAAAGTCCGTAGCGATTTCTATCGTTAAGCGTAGTAATTCCTAAACGATGCGCCATATTAATTGCACTATCAATTCCAACGAGCGCTAAGGTTTTAATTGCTGGGATATTAAGAGACATAGCCAGTGTTTTTCGCATCGGAAGAATACCATGAAATTTTCCATCATAGTTTTGAGGAACATAGCTAATCCCACCACCATCCGGACCAAAGTTCGTCGGCTCATCCGCAATCAGCGTTTCTGGCTGATAGCCTTTTTCAAACGCCGTCGCATAAACAATTGGCTTAAAAGATGATCCGGGCTGCCGCAAGCGCACAGCCACGTTCACCTGTCCATCAATCGCTGTGTTGAAAAAATCCCGACTGCCAACCATCGTGAGAACATCTCCACTTTTGGGATCCATCGCAACAAGAGCGGCATTATTTGCACCATAAGCAACATTGCGCACTCCTCCATCAGCAACAACTTTTTCTCCGATTTTCTGCATACCATAATCCAATGTTGTAACAATCTTCAGCCCTCCTTTCTCCAAAAAGTCACGACCATATTTTTCTTCTAATTGCGCTATCACATTAAAGACAAAATGTGGCGCCAAAATTGGTTCTCGAAAAGGCTGCACACTAGCTAATATATTAGTTTTTCTGGCTTTTTCAATTTCATCCTGCGGCTCCAATTTTGATCCCTCTATCTGATCCAAGATATCACGATAGCGTAAAGTTAACTTATCAACATTATCTCCATATGGCGAATAACGTGTCGGGGCCTTTGGAAGTGCCGCCAGAAAAACCGCTTCAGAAAGCGTGAGATCCTTCGCCTCTTTCCCGAAGAACACTTCCGCCGCCGCGGAAATTCCATAGGCATTGGAGCCATAAGGCACTTGATTGAGATAGCGATCTAAAATTTCGTCCTTCGTAAAATTTTTTTCGATCTTGAAAGCAATGAGTGTTTCCATCATTTTTCGTTGCAGAGTTTTTTCCCGAGAAAGAAAAACATTACGCGCAAGCTGCTGAGTTATCGTTGATCCACCCTGGGAAATTTCACCATTTTCAATATTCGTCATTAACGCACGGAGGATTGATAAAAAATCCACGCCAAAGTGACTGTAAAAATTTTTATCCTCCGTTGCCACCGTAGCAACACGCACAACGTCAGGGATTTCATCGTGCGAAAGAATTTTGCGATTTTCTTCACCATGAATCTTATACAATACAATTTTTCCACTACGATCATAAATAATTGACGTCTGCGGCGGACGATAGCTAGAAATTTCCGCCACACTTGGAGTATGATTTTTATAGATAAATAAAAGGGCAACGATTACTCCCAAAAAAACCATAAAAAAAGCGCCCAGAACACCCAGGCTAATTTCTTTAAAATAATACCCAAATGTTCGCTTTTCCATATCTCAAAATTTTTAATTTCTTAATTGTGGAAATAATTATCCCCACTGCATTTTCACCATAGCATAGATGATAGAAAGGTCAAAATTTAGGCTTATTTCAGTACAAAAACTAGATTATGTCAATTACTAAAACGCTGTGGATTCTTAGCTAAAAAATTTATACAAAAAATAAAAATCTCCTTTTTAGGGAGATTTTTATTTTATCTGAGCGGGTAGGGGGAATCGAACCCCCCTCCTCAGCTTGGAAGGCTGATATAATAGCCACTATACGACACCCGCTTGCGCTACGCATCAGTGAATTTGCCCACTGAACACGCCACGATAAAATTCATTACCGAACTTTCTTTATTTCATATTTCACTTTTTGTGCCGAAGGGCAGAGTTGAACTGCCGACGCAAGGATTTTCAGTCCTTCGCTCTACCGCTGAGCTACTTCGGCTTTGGGCCTAAATACAATTTCAAGTATTGGCGTAACATGTTTTATACCGCATAATGTTACATAATTTTGTGGACCCTATAGGACTCGAACCTATAACCCCCTCGGTGTAAACGAGGTGCTCTAGCCATTGAGCTAAGGATCCAACCATCTTCCCATATACATTTTCTCTAATTTCGTGGTGCCTTCGGCGGGACTCGAACCCGCACGGCCTTGCGACCCATGCACCTCAAGCATGTGTGTATACCAATTCCACCACGAAGGCTCGAAAACTACTCCGCTTTTTCTTCTTCGACCTTTTCCATAACTTTTTCTTCTACTTTTTCAGAAGATGCTTCCTTTTTGACAATCTCAGATTTTGGCTTATCTTTCTTATTTACATCCTTGATATCCTTATATTTCATACGGCTTTGTTTGGTTGTCAGCGTTCTAACATAATAGAGTTTCGCGCGACGCACCTTAGCCCGTTTTACCAGCTCAATTTTTTCCACATTTTTGGAACCGACAGGGATGATCATTTCGACTCCTACATCATGTGTTACTTTGCGCACTGTAATTGTCGGGAAAGAGCTTTGTCCGCCTTTCACGGCAATAATAAGACCCTCAAAAATTTGAGTTCTTTCTTTAGCACCTTCTTTAATTCGCAAAAACACCTTCACCACGTCGCCACTGTGAAATTCCAGCGTATCTTTCAAAGCCCTTTGCGTCTTATTAAACTCGATAATCTTCTTTTCCATACGGTTATTATAGCAAATTATTACTTTAAATTAAAATAGGCCGAGAATAGCCTTTCATTTACTAGAAAACATCCCGCCTGTTGGTATAATTTTTCGCTTTTTTATACTATCCCTTTTCCCCAGTTTCGTCAAGGAAATGAGTAAAATTCAAGAAATCCTGCGGAAGCGGAGAACTAAACTCATACCCATTGCCAAAAAGCATAAATTTGATTGACCGCGCGTGAAGCAGCTGCCTTCTAGCGGAATCAAGTCGCTCGATTCCTCGCAGAAAATATTTTTTATCCCCCACAATTGGATGACCGATTGAAGTCAAATGCACACGGATCTGATGCATCCGTCCGGTTTTAGGCGAAAGCTCCATTAGGGCAAAATTATTCCCCAGTATTTTCAATGTTCGATAGCCCGTCACCGCATCACGAATTTTTGTTCGAGTTTTATGTCCTGCCACTACCTGCCGTCTATAATCCCCTGAGCGAGCTAAGGCTTTTTCAATCACACCTTCTGCTGATTCGGGCACACCATAAACAATCGCTTGATATTTTTTATCCACTTCCTTGCCTTGAAATTGTCTTTTCAATTCTAAGAAAGTTTCCATATTTCTCGCGACCACAATCACGCCACTCGTATCCTTGTCTAGTCGATGCACAATCCCCGGCCGCAACTTCCCTTCTTTTGTATTTTCACAAACAGTTTCAATTTCTGGAAATTGAGCGATGAGATAATTCACAAGAGTATCCTCTTTTCGCGTGTCATCAGGGTGTACCTGCATCCCTGCCGGTTTGTCAATTACGATAATATTTTCATCAGCAAAAATAATTGGCAATTCTTTTTTAACTTTAGGCAAAATTATTTTTTCTTCAGTGAATATGAAATCAAAAGTAATCGCATCATTAATTTTCAAAATATATCCCGGCTTCACATTCTCCTCGTTCATCAAAATTGTCCCAGCCTTAATCTGCCGAGAAATTTCACTACGGGTGATTTTCCCATCAAAAAAATTCCTGCTACTGAGGAATTTATCCAATCGTTCTCCCGAACTGTCTTTTGTGATGATTATTTTTTGCATAACACTGTGCCCAGAAGAGGACTCGAACCTCCAATCTCTTGCGAGAACCAGTTCCTAAGACTGGCGCGTATACCAATTCCGCCATCTGGGCTTATTTAATTTTTGCTTCATATTTCATGTTGCATGATAGTGGGCGCGAAGAGACTCGAACTCTCAAGGACTTGCGTCCACATGCTCCTGAAGCATGCGCGTATACCAATTCCGCCACGTGCCCGATATACACCAATTCATCATACGACGTAAAAGTGTTTTTAGCAACCCACCTACTCCAAAAGCGCCTTAAGCCGTCGCACTTCCTCCTTTAATGCTCCATTATTGTCGTATTCGCCATGATGCCTCGTGTTCTCGCCATAAGTTTCTTTCTTCACATCCAGATGAATATTGATGAGCATATCCCTGCCCATCACCCTGACATACATATGGAAGCGCGGATAACCAGCCGCAGCCATTGGTCGAACAAAGCTCATCTCATCGCCCTCATGTCGTTGAAAAGTATAGCCAAGCCGGCGTAAATTATTCACTGGGTTACCTTCGATATTTCTGACTTCAATTTGCATAAATTTCATTTTGCAGAAACAGACTTGCAACCTGATCTGCATAGTTTACTAATTAGGCAAGTTATATTGCAAACTTCGATATTCAAGTTACCAGCCTGCTAGCAGACAGGGAAACTCAAATCTGCATTTTTTAATTTCGCCGCCAAAATCGTATTCCGCATCAGCATCATAATCGTCATCGGACCGACTCCGCCGGGAACCGGCGTAATGCAACATGCCTTATCACAAACGCGAATATAGTCAACATCACCGCATAGTTTTCCATTTTCATCCCGATTCATTCCCACATCAATAACTACCGCATCTTGTTTTACCATTTCTGCGCAAATTAGTCCAACACGTCCAGTTGCCGAAACCAAAATATCCGCTTGCGCACAAATTTCTTTCAAGTTTTTTGTCTTGGAATTGCAAACCGTTACTGTCGCGCCAAGATTAATCATCATCACTGCGAGCGGTTTTCCCACAATATTACTCCTTCCCACAATCACCACATTTTTTCCTTCAACTAAAATCTCGCTTCTTTTCAATAACTCCAAAATCCCCGCCGGCGTGCAAGATAAAAAGCGCGCATCCCCAATCATTATCCGCCCCACATTTTCCGGATGAAAGCAATCGACATCTTTTTTGGGATTAATCAAGTTTATTATCTTTTTCGCATCGATGTGCTCTGGCAATGGCAGTTGCACCAAAATCCCATGATTTTTTTCATTAGCATTATGCCTTGAAATAACTCCTTCCAATTCTTCTTGCGACGTCGAAGCAGGCAATCTCACCACTTCCGAATTGATTCCAATCTCTTTCGCCACGCGTTCTTTGTTTTTGACATAAACTTGTGAAGCACTGTCTTCTCCAACCAAAATCACCGAAAGTCTTGGCACAATTCCCTTTTCGCCCAAAGCTAAAATTTCTTTTTTTAATTCTTCTTTGACATCCTCAGCAATTTTTTTCCCATCGATTATTTTTATCATAAATGCATTATAGCACATCAAGAAATTTTCCTTATTTGCCAAGAAAACTCAATAAGTGATATACTAACTCCATAAACAGCTCATTCCTTACTATGCCTACCCCACTCCCTGATTTCATCCGCCCCAAAAATCTTGTTGATTTTTTTGGACAAGAAAAACTGGTTGGAAAAAATTCCTACCTTTTCGGCGCGATTAAAAATGACAGTGTTCCATCAATGATCCTTTGGGGTCCGCCCGGTTCAGGAAAAACCACGCTGGCGCACATCATCGCCAAGGCAACTAAATCGGAATTTTTGTGCATTAGCGCAGTTTCTTCAGGCAAAAAAATACTTTTGGAAATCATAGCGAAAGCGCAAGAAAACAAACTGCAAAACAAAAAAACGATTCTTTTCATCGACGAAATTCATCGCTGGAACAAAGCTCAACAAGATGCACTGCTTCCTTTTGTTGAAAATGGAACAATCACCCTCATCGGCGCAACCACGGAAAATCCCAGTTTTGAAGTTAACTCAGCTTTGATTTCCCGCACTCGAGTTTTTGTTTTGAAAAAACTGACTCCAAATGATTTGGAAAAAATTATTAGACGAGCACTGGAAAAAATTAGTACTGCTAAAAAAGTCAAAATAGATTCTGACGCAATCAAGTTTCTCGCCAATCTATCGAACGGCGACGCACGCATGGCACTCAATACTCTTGAAGCTTGCATGAACCAAACAAAAAACATCACACTAGAACTCATTCGCGAAGTTTTGCAAAAATCGCATTTACTTTATGACAAATCCGGCGAAGAACATTACAATATCATATCTGCTCTTCACAAATCCATGCGCGGCGGAAATCCAGATGCGTCCGTATATTGGCTCGCACGAATGATTGAAGGCGGGGAAGATCCGCTCTACATCGCGCGCCGCCTTGTCCGTTTTGCCAGCGAAGACATTGGCCTTGCCAACAACACTGCCTTACTTTTGACGAATGCTGTTTTCGACGCTTGCCACAAATTGGGTTACCCGGAATGCAATGTCCACCTCGCGCAGTGCGTGATCTATCTTGCAAAATCCAAAAAGGATATTACCGCCTATGCAGCCTATAGCAAAGCCAAAAAAGATGTGGAAAAATTCGGCAATCTTCCTGTCCCGCTTCATCTGCGCAATGCCCCGACAAAACTGATGGGAGATTTAAATTATGGCAAGGGATATAAATACACTCCGCTGAAAGACAGCAGTGAACAAAACTATTTACCGGAAGAATTGGAAAATTCTAAATATCTCTAAAACAGCCCGTCAATCTCCCCGCTCTCAATCACATCAATCTTTTCCGCCGCAGGCACTTTCGGCAATCCCGGCATAGTCATAATTTCTCCGGCAATCGCCACGATAAATCCGGCACCGTTGGAAATTCTTAATTCTCGAATATTTAAAATAAAACCCTTTGGTCGTCCTAAAAGTTTTGGATCATCAGAAAAAGAATATTGAGTTTTGGCAATGCAAATTGGCAACTTGTCCAGCTTATCTTTTTCTAACTTTTCCATTTGTTTTTGCGCTTTAACACTGAACTCCACGCTTTTCGCACCATAAATTTTTTGTGCAATGGTTTCGATTTTCACTTTAATATGCGATTGCTCGGAATAGAGCACTTTGAAATTTGATTTTTTCCTAGACAAAGTTTCTAAAACTTTCTTTGCCAAATCTTCACCACCCGCTCCGCCTTTTTCCCAGACATGCGACAAGGCATAAGCAATGCCCAGTTTTTTCACCATTTGCTCTAAAAATTTTAATTCTTTTTGCGTGTCACTCGGAAAAACATTCACAGTGACCACTGCTGACATGCCAAATTTCTTGAGATTCTCAACGTGTTTTTCCAAATTGGCAAAACCTTTTTTAAGATGAATCAGACTCGGCATCACTAGCGCTTCCTTTTCCATTCCGCCGGAATATTTAAGCGCCCGTACTGTAGCCACAATCACCACCGCATCCGGCTTTAGTCCGGCGATGCGGCATTTGATATTAAAAAATTTCTCCGCACCAAGGTCCGCGCCAAAACCGGCTTCGGTGATGAGATAATCTCCCAATTTCAGTCCATAGCGCGTAGCCAAAATGCTGTTGCAACCATGCGCAATATTAGCAAACGGTCCGCCATGAATGATAGCCGGCGTATGTTCCAGTGTTTGCACCAGATTTGGTTTCAGTGCATCTTTCAAGATTGCCGTGAGCGCGCCGACCACTTTCAACTCTCGCGCATAAACCGGCTCACCAGAAAAAGTATAGGCAACCAAAATATTTCCCAAACGTTTTTTAATATCCGCTAAATTTTCACTGAGGCATAGGATTGCCATAATTTCCGAAGCAACGGTAATATTAAAACTTTCTTCCCGTGGCACGCCTTGCGATTTTCCACCCAAGCCCACAACTGTGTTTCGCAAAGTTCGATCATTCAAATCCATCGCCCGCTTCCAAAGAATTTGTCGCGCGTCAATTTGCAACTCATTGCCTTGAAAAATATGATTATCAATAATTGCCGAGAGTAAATTATTGGCCGTCGTGATCGCATGCAAATCGCCCGTGAAATGCAAATTAATTTCTTCCATCGGCATCACCTGCGAATATCCCCCGCCGGCTGCGCCACCCTTTACCCCCATACACGGCCCGAGTGATGGTTCGCGTAGAGCCAGCATTGTTTTTTCTCCTAATCGATTCATCGCCATCGCAAGACCAATCGATGTCGTCGTCTTGCCCTCTCCCGCCGGTGTTGGACTGATTGCTGTCACCAAAATCAACTTTCCATCTTTTTGATTTTTAATCCGTTCCCACAACTGTGGTTTTAGCTTGGCCTTATGCTCACCGTATAATTCCAGTTCATTTTTAGCAATTCCGATTTTCTCCGCTACACTTTCAATTGGTTCAATTTTTGATTCTTTGGCAATTTGAATGTCTGATTTCATAGATTTATTTCTTATTAATTATTTGATTGTTTTTTACTAATTAAAAAATTGATTAGACTTTTTAATTTTTAATGTTTTAAATTTAGTCATTCAAAAATTATTCATAAAATTAAAAAAATGGAAATTAAAAATTCTTATCTTTCTATTTACAGCCTCACAATAATTGACGATTTGCAGATTACTCCCGAACAAACCCGTTTATTGTTTTCAATATCCCTTCATCATCCAACCCCGCTCCCTCTAAAATTTCCGCCCGCGTCCCATGTTCCAAAAATCTGTCCGGCAAGCCTAGGTTTCTTATTTTCACATCCGCGTTCTCTCGTGCAAAAAATTCATCCACCGCACTGCCTGCTCCACCCGCAATCACATTATCCTCAACCGTCACAAAATATTTATGCGTCTTGGCTAATTCACGAAGCAATTCCTCATCAAGCGGTTTTACAAATCGCATATCCACCAAAGTTGCCAAAAGCTTCTCGGCCGCATACTTACTCCGCCCAACCATTGTCCCAAACGCTAAAATTGCCACTTTTTTTCCCTCTCTCGCAATTTTTGCCCGACCAATCTCAATCGGCTGACTTTTTTTTCCGCCACAGCCACAAAGATTAGCACCCTTAGGATAGCGCACTGCCGCCGGTCCCGGATAATCATAACCCGCTTCAAGCATTGCATAGCACTCATACTCATCGGATGGTGCCATCACAATAAAATTAGGAATAACGCGCAAAAATGACAAATCAAAACTGCCCGCATGCGTCGCTCCGTCCGGTCCAACAATTCCTGCTCGATCAATCACCAAAAGCATGTTCAGATTCTGAAGCGCAATATCATGAATTAATTGATCATAGCCCCTTTGCAAAAAAGAAGAATAAATCGCTACGACCGGTTTCTTGCCCACCAGAGCCAAACCGGCAGCAAAAGCTAGCGCGTGCTGCTCGGCAATTCCCACATCATGATAACGTTTGGGAAATTTCTCACCAAAACCAATCAGGCCAGATCCACTGCCCATCGCCGGAGTAACAGCGTGCAAACTTAAATCTTTTTTTGCCTTCTCACAAATCCAATTAGCAAAAACATCCGTATAGGCAATATTTTCAACTGAGCCATTTTTTTCCCCGGTCACAGGATCAAAAGGACTTGTTGCATGCAAAGAAAAAACATCTTTTTCCGCCAGAGCATAACCTTTGCCTTTTTTCGTAATCACATGCAAAAAACGTGGCCCCTTCATTTTTTTCAAATTTTTCAAAACCTCCAAAAGCGTTTTGGTGTCATGTCCATCAATTGGCCCATAATATTTAAAGCCTAATTCTTCAAACATCGTTCCTGGCGTAATCACACCTCGCGCCTGAATCCCGGCTTTGTGCACAAACTTTTGCACCGATGGCATTCTCTCCAGAATTTCCAACCCTTTATCACGCAAATTAATATAGGCTGGCGAAGAAATTAGTCGTGTCAAGTATTTTTCCATCCCGCCCACATTAGGCGAAATTGACATCTTATTATCATTAAGCACAACCAAGATATCCGCCTTAATATCTCCGGCATGATTCAATGCTTCAAATGCCATTCCGCCACCAAGCGCACCGTCGCCAATTAATGCAACAATACATGGCGCATTTTTCTTATTCCGATTCGCCACTGCCATTCCTGTTGCAAGGCTGATTGAAGTGCTGGTGTGTCCAGTATTTGATGTATCATATTCACTTTCTTCTCTTTTTGGAAATGGTGCCAAGCCTCCTTTCTTTCGAATTGTATATAGCTGATTTTTTCGTCCAGTCAAAATCTTATGCGCATAAGCTTGATGCCCAACATCCCAAATTAAAAGATCGCGAGGCGCATCAAAAACATAATGCAAGGCCACAGTCAGCTCCACCACACCTAAATTAGATCCAAAATGTCCCCCACTCTGCGCCACACTTTCAATCAAAAAACTGCGAATCTCCTCGCAAAGCTTTGGTAATTTTTCCTTGGGAATTCTTTTCAAGTCCCGGGGAAAATTAACCGCATCTAATAATTTTCTAGTTTTCTTCTTCATACAATCCCATCCAAAACATGCTCCAGAATTCTTATCACTGTTTTATTTTTTTTCAGTTCCAAAACTTTTGCCATTATTTCATTAACATCAGGGGCTAGTTTGGAAGATTTGCTTAAAAAAATACTCATTGTTTTCGTAGTTACTTTTTCTTCGATATATTTTGCTAAAATTGCATACCACAAAACAAATGTTTCTCTGCCTATGTCAATATCCAGATTAACTAATGGCGGATCGCGAAAATAACTCGCTAATTTCTCCCAATTATCATATTCATCATATAAAAGCTCATCTTCCAATAGTTTTGCCGGATGACCGGCTAATTCAGTGGTTTTTTCTATGGCATAAAACTTTTCCTCATTTAAAATTTCTTCACGCCGCATATCACAATAAAGATGAAATTTCCAGCCAGCTTCAAAAGAAGTTAACCCGAAAAAATTTAAATTGAGTGGTTCAAACTTAAAATGCGTGTCCTTTCTTTTAATACTCGGCTCGATTCTTCTAATATCAGGAAATACCGTGCCCAATATAAATTCATCCCGATTAATCTTGTAATTATAGTTTATCCTTTCTTCATCTAAAAAATCCGCATCGGCTTTCCCACTCTCCATTTTATCAAAATATTTTTTTGCATAAACAATATGCGCAATCTGTGATGCCATTGATTTTGTTTTATTTTTTCCAAATTCTAGAAACAGCATGTCCGATATGAATTCCGGAAGCAAATTGATCAGCTTCTTCGCCACTAGCTCGATAGGCTATTTTACTAATCTCAATTGAATGATCGTTCTCCTTAAAAAATAATTTCTGCTGGCTATTTTCAATCCACATTTCCACCGGCACAACATTTTTTGCAAAATCGGTTTTTTCCATCTGAAAACCAATTATTTTTTCCTGAAAACACAGTTCTTTTTTAAAATTGATAATTCTTTGCGCTTCTTTTATGGAAACAAAAAATATTTTTTGCATTATCGGTTGACACGCAACTCTTTCATCGTCTTCTTTTTTAAATCTCCAAGACTGTTCATTTTTTGAAACGAAATAAACCGATCCCTTTTCCGTTTCAAAAACTAATTTAAACTTTTCTTTTTCTGCTTTCAGATTTTCCATAAATTCAGATATTATTCGCTGCCTGTTTTCTCGCAATTCTTTTATGCTCGCACTTTTTTATCCAGGTCATCTTCAGTTTGATCAATTTTATCCAGCAAATTTTTCCTAAAATCAGTCAGACTAAATTCTTTTAGTTTGTTTTCTCTATTACCAAGCAGCGCCTTTTCCATAAATTTATAAGCAATCTTTATTATGAAACTTTGTGTTTTTTCTTAATCAGATTCTCTTCTTTTTTTTGTTCATTTTTAATTTTATCCTCCGCCATCCTGCACAAATCTTCCACATTGCTTTTTACCAACTCCTTCGCCAGCTTAATTAGTTTTTCCTTGTCATTAAGCATCGGATCATCAATCACTTGCGAAAGTAAAATTGCCAAAATTGCTCCGATTTTCGGTCCCGGCTCAACACCTAACTCTTTCATTAAATCATTGCCATTTAATTTCAGTTGTTTCACGGAAATTGGATCGTGCGAAACTTTCTCCACCATAAATTTAAAATGGCGCAGTTTATACGGAATAGCTTTTGGCACACCACTTCCCAATCTGTCCGCAATCCTAACATCAATTAAATCATTAATATTTTCCAGCCCGATTTTTTGCACCACTCTGCGCACTCCAGCTTCACCGACTTCATCAACGTTATAGTAAAACATGTGATTGCGAACTAAGAGTGTCGCCCTATCAATCACGCACCGCGAAAAACGCAAACGCTCAAGAATATTTTTCACTATTTGTTCTCCAATATATTCATGATTATAAAAAGTGGCATTTTCACCATCCCCTCTTTTTGATTTTGGTTTTCCTACATCATGAAGCAACGCTGCCAAACGCACCTCTAATTTTTCCGAGGGACATTTTTCCAAAGACGCCACAAGATGTTTGTAAACTGTATTATATGGACCATAATAATGATGATGACTTTGCATTACATCCATTCCACTTTCAATTTCCGGTAAAATGATTTTCAAAACTCCCGCTTTCTGCAACAGTTCAATTCCTTGTGCCGGTGTTGGCGATAAAATAATTTTAACTAATTCATCGCGAATCCGCTCCGGTGAAATATGTTTTAAATTATTGGCATTTTTTTGAATTGCCAAAAATGTTTTTTCTTCAATCGCGAAACCAAGCGTTACTGAAAAACGAATTGCCCGCATCATGCGTAATGCGTCTTCATTAAAACGCTCATCGGCATCACCCACAGCTCTAATCAATTTATTCTCCAAGTCCTTTTGCCCATAATATAAATCAATAATTTCAAGCTCATTATTTTTACCCACTTTTAAAACAAGAGCGTTAACAGTAAAATCACGCCTAGACAAATCTTCTGAAAGAGTCTTTGCAAACTTCACTTCATCCGGATGCCTCTTATCAGAATATTTCGACTCAATTCGATATGTTGTCACCTCAACCACCTCCGTGATCTCTTTTCTATCCGCATTCTGATTTCTAATTTTTATTCCCACGGTTCCAAACTCATTTTCATAGACACTGTCCCAAAAAAGCTTCTGCACTTCTTCCGGCTTGGCATTAGTGGTTACATCCCAATCTTTCGGCTCAATTCCCAACAACAAATCTCGCACGCAACCACCCACAATATACGCCTCAAATCCTGCACTTTCCAACCCTTCCACTACTAAAAGAATGTGGGGAGGTATGTCAAATTTAACCAACTTTGCCTTTTTCATACTAACCATTCTAGCAAAAATCCAAAAAATTAGCGAATACAAAAAAGATACGCCAATCTCGACAGCCTTTTCCTCTCATGCTAATATATATAGGCAAACTGGACTTAGTCTGGATTTTGCGTGTTTTTGCATAAAATATTTACTAATTTCTATCCCAAAAACCTATGAATATTCAATATTATGGTCATTCTTGTTTTAAGATATCTCTGAAACCAGCTGGTCGAGGTCAAGACGAAATTGTGCTTTTTATCGATCCTTTCGACAAGTCAATTGGTCTGCGGCCACCGCAAGGACAAGCCGATTTTGTCTTGGTTTCACACAATCATTCTGATCATAATAATATCGAAGCACTAAAAGGAGAACCCCGCGTCATTGATTTACCTGGAGAATATTCAGTTAAGGGCGTTAATGTGATCGGAATTCCCTCCTATCATGACAATACACAAGGCATTGAACGAGGCTCAAATACAATATTTGTAATTGACGGTGAAGAAATAAAACTATGTCATCTTGGTGATCTTGGTACTGATCTCGATGAAAAACAGCTAGAAAAAATTGGCACAGTCAATATTCTTTTTGTCCCAATCGGCGGCAAATATACTCTCGACTACAAAAAAGCCATCGAAACCATCAAGAAAATTGAGCCAAATATCATTATTCCGATACACTTCAAATTAAAAGGAACGACTGTTGATATTGACGATGAAAGCAAATTTTGTCTGGAAATGGGTTATTGCATCAAGGAAAGACCATCAAAATTGAATCTGAAAAGCAAAGATCTGGAAGGAAAGAATATGGAAATTGTCGTAATGGGCATTGAATAAGCCCCAAAACAATGAACCTGCAAAGAAAACTGGAAGAAATCCGACGAAAGCCGGAACATATTAAGTTGCGCTACACCTATATTGCTGTGGGCATTTCAATGTTTTTTATTCTTCTTTTATGGTTCTTTTCGATAGCAGATACAATCAATAAATCAAAAAATGCGCAAACAGAAAATGCATTTCAAGATTTGCAAGTTCAAAAGAAGTCGCTAAAAGATGCCACCACTGAAATCACAAAATCTCTTAACGATCTAAATTCAAACTTGCAAAAAACCACCTCGGATACGACGCAAACAACACCCGACAATACCAACCAGACATTGCCAAGCGATATTCAAACAGCTCCATCAAGCACCACGCCAACAACAAATGATACCCAAGCATTACCAGACAAAAACAGGCCTACAACCAATAATATGCCTAGCAGCCCGCCATCGCATCGATAATAATCAATTTTAGAACAAACCCCTATGGAAATGAAAATTGAACTGGAAAATATCCAGGCCAGAGAAATAACCGAAGAAATCCAACAATCCTATCTGGATTATGCCATGAGTGTCATTGTTTCGCGCGCTCTGCCTGATGTGCGCGATGGCATGAAACCGGTACACAGAAGAATCCTCTATTCCATGTGGAACACAGGCTTACGAGCTAATGCAAAATTCAGAAAATCCGCCACCGTGGTTGGAGAAGTTTTGGGAAAATATCACCCGCACGGCGACGTTGCAGTCTATGACTCGATGGTTCGTATGGCCCAGGATTTTTCTCTGCGCTATCCCCTCGTCAAAGGCCAGGGAAACTTTGGTTCGATGGACGGCGACTCACCAGCGGCTTATCGTTATACAGAAGCCAAATTGTCTTCAATTGCTGAGGAAATGCTCACAGACATTGAAAAAAATACCGTGGATTTCGTACCTAATTTCGACGGACAGCATAAAGAGCCGACTGTCTTACCTTCAAATTTACCGCAATTACTTTTAAATGGCTCGATGGGTATCGCCGTAGGTATGGCGACCAACATCCCACCACACAATATCACGGAACTAATTGAAGGTATTGATCATTTGATTGATAATCCTACTGCGACAGTGGAAGATCTTTGCGAATTTGTAAAAGGTCCTGATTTTCCAACCGGTGGTATCATTTACAATAAAAAAGATATTATTGAGGCCTACAAAACCGGTCGTGGAAAAATTCTTACTCGCGCTAAAGCGGAAATTAATGAGACAAAAGCCGGCGCTTTTCAAATTATTGTAACTGAAATGACCTATGCCACCAATAAATCAACCATGATTGAGCGAATGGCAGATCTCGTAAAAGAAGGAAAGATTGTAGGCATCCGCGATATCCGCGACGAATCAGATAAGGATGGGGTTCGGCTTGTTATTGAACTAAAAAAGGACGCCTATCCACAAAAAGTACTCAACAAACTCTACGATTTAACTGACCTCCAAAAGAATTTTAATGTTAATATGTTAGCATTGGTCAATGGCATTGAACCAACCGTACTCAACTTGAAATCAATTTTTGAATATTACATCATCCACAGAAAAGAAGTTATCACTCGTCGCACTAAATTTGATCTGGAAAAAGCCAAAGATCGCGCTCATATTTTAGAAGGCCTAAAAAAAGCCCTCGATCACATTGATGCTGTTATTGAAACCATCAGAAAATCCAAAACAAAAGAAGAAGCACACGCGAATTTGATAAAAAAATTCAAATTCTCCGACCGACAAACCACTGCCATTCTTGAGATGCGCCTACAAACCCTGGCTGGCTTGGAACGCAAGAAGATCGAAGACGAATTAGCCGAAAAACTGCGCATTATTGCCGAACTCGAAGCTATTCTCAAGAGCGAAAAGAAAATCTTAGGCATTGTTAAAAGCGAGCTTGATCGCGTGAAAGAAAAATATGGCGATGAGCGCATGACCAGAATCATTAAATCCGGAGTCACAGAATTCAAACAAGAAGATTTAGTTCCTAATGAAGAAGCTATTATCACCATTTCCAAAGAAGGCTATATCAAAAGGATGAATCCAACAGTCTATAAGGTCCAAAAACGTGGTGGCAAAGGTGTCATCGGCGCTAGCACTAAAGAAGGCGACGAAATCGAAAAATTACTTGGGGTTATGACGCATGACAATCTACTTTTCTTTACAAATAGCGGGAAAGTTTTCCAAACCAAAGCCTATGAAATCCCGGAATCATCGCGCATTTCCAAAGGCCAATCCATCGTGAACTTCCTTCAACTTTCCGGCGAAGAAAAAGTGACAGCTATAATCGCTTTTAATAAAGATGACAACTACAAGTTCCTCTTTATGGCCACTGAAATGGGTACAGTCAAAAAAACTACATTGGAAGAGTTTGAAAATGTTCGTCGTTCAGGACTAATCGCGATCAAGCTTGATAAGGGCGATGCTCTTCGCTGGGTCAGTGCCACAACCGGCACTGACGAAATCGTCATCACCACCGCTCACGGTCAAGCTATTCGATACAAAGAAGCTGATGTTCGTTCAATGGGTCGCTCCGCAACAGGGGTTCGCGGCATCAAGCTTAAAAAAGATGATTTGGTTGTTGGCATGGATGTCTTTTTCAAAAATCAAAAGGGCAATCAGCTACTCGTTATCACTGAAAATGGTTATGGAAAGAGATCTGATATTAAATATTATAAAATCCAAAAACGTGGTGGATCAGGCATCAAAACCGCCGCTGTCACAGCCAAAACCGGAAAACTAGTTGGTGCCAGCATCATCAACGTCGACAATCTTGATGCTGATCTTATCCTTACTTCCGACAAAGGCCAAATCATCCGAATCCCGCTCGCCAGCGTCTCAATTCTCGGTCGCGCCACGCAAGGAGTCCGAGTAATGCGACCGCAAGCTGGAGATAAAGTATCTGCCATCACAGTACTCTAGAAAAAAATAAAGTTATCCACAACTTAGACAAAAAAAGACACCTCATGGTGTCTTTTGTTTTTAAAATTAATCTCTATCCATTCCTTTCGTAACTTTGTTTTATCAATGGCATTAAATTTATAAAATCAGTTGAAGAATTTATATTAAACTCATAATCTCCGTTGCCCCAATGTCCCCTATCCGAACAATCCACACCAAGATTGTAGGGATTTTTCAATTCTCCCTTTTTTAGATTTAGCCAAAACTTAATTTTATTTTTTTGAGGCAAAATATCGATAAAATTAGAGATCGCCTTAAAAGCTATATATTTCTTTTTTGGCACAATTTCAATCTTACTATCTAAATTTAAAATTTGATTTTTAAATTCTTCATAAAGAGACAAAATTTTTTCATCAGCAGATTTTAAATGATCTTCTTCTGTATAAACTCTTACTTCTCCTGCAACCTTATCAACAACCTCACTTGATTTGCTGATTGTATTTATTGATTCAGAAGTTTCAGTTGATTTTAATCTGCTATATTGAATGAGATTATTTTGATATTTCGTGATTTCCCATAATTCAATCGGTAAATCTCTAAAGCTTATTGCTTGTTGTTGATATTTGGAAAATGCCGGTGATACAAATATCACTTTTGATTGAGACCAATCCACATCATCTCTTTTTAGATTCATGTTTGCATTTTCATTGTATTCCAAAATAAAATCAGCTTTATTATTCAACATCAAAGAAAGATAAGCATATCCTTGATCAATGACACTGAAATTTTTGTCTCTCTTGTATTCAATAATTACAAAACTTTTATTATCATTATCAAAAGCCAAGCTATCAATCCTAAGATTGTTCAGTGAAAATTCTGATTTTATAAATTTTAAACTGAAAACATGCTCGAGATTTTTTTCCGTAACCACTTGAATTTCTTTTTCTAATTTAAAAGGGTTTTCTTTAATAATTAAAAGTTTTTGATTTTGCAAACTATAGAGTGCCATATTATCAAATTTTGTATTATTAATTTTCAGCCTAAAAAAGCGTTGTTTGAATTTTAAATTTCCAGCTTTATATAAACTATATCAAAAAATCCAACAATCACAAAGACTCGAATTAGCCAAGAGCAAAGATCTGTGCTAAAATCAGCCTACGACAGCCTTAATCCGCTTGTTTTGCAAGCGGAAATTAGGAAAAAGTTAGAGCTACTGAAAAAAACGTTAAAGTAAGATTTATTAATGATCTAATACGAGACTAATTTTAAACTTTAATATTAAACAACAAAACATTTTATTTGTCAAATTTTGTAACCTACATTCTACCCATAAGTGAAACATTCATCAATTCTAATGGTGTTTTCCAATTAAGCCTTTTTTCTGGACCTTAGTGGTTTCCAATCTTTGTTTTTAAAACCATTATCCAAGATGAGTGTCTTTCTGTATTTTTTAGGTAACTCAGATTATTGCTTGTCATAATTCAGCTTACAACTTGATTATGAACACATAGCCAGTCTTTCTATTTGCTAAGATTAACATTTCATATTCTAATTATGTCATGGTGTCGCAGTTAATTATTGAACTGACTGCTATCTTTATTTCTTACCAATTATTCCACATGAAACAATTTCCATAAAAACACAACAAACAAAACCAATCCAACAATCCCCCATTCTGACCAAATTAAAAGAAAAATATTATGCACTGGCTGATATTGCCAAATCTCAAGATTTGGCAATAACCTCTCTGCGGTTATAACAAACTGCCCTGTACCAACGCCAACCATTGGATTATCCGCAATAATCCGCTCGGAGATAGACAAATATAACCCCCTTTCCGTAAGCGACTTCACAAGCAAGACATAAAATTCAACTCTAAAGAAAAACAGGCCTGTCAATGTAGCTAATCCTAAGCCTAGCAATAGCCTAAAATGTTCCACGTGGAACAATTTTTTCAAACTAATCCCCCTAAATGTTCCACGTGGAACATTTATATACACAAGAGCAACCAATAAAGCTAAAATAGCTGATTTAGAAAAAGAAAGAATTATCCCAATAATTTGGACCGCTAGAACAAATTTAATAAAATTCGATTTAATTGTTCCACGTGGAACATTTTCGACTGATAAATCATTATTGCTCAAATTGTTCCACGGGGAACATTTTTCAGCATCTTGTTCCACGTGGAACAATTTCGAATAAAGCATAGTAGCCATGATTGAAAAAAATAAAAATCCACCCAAAATATTCGGGTGAGGAAAGAGACCATAGGAACGAATAAAGACATGATGATTAGCGACAATTTTTGCCACCCCGGGAATACTTTGACCAATTAAGCTTTCTTTGAGCAAAAATAGACCGAGGGAGTGCTGAATGATGAATTGAACAATTCCAGCCAAAGATTGCATTATACCAAGGAGCATAATAATGCCAAAAAATACACCCAAATTATTAATTGTTCCACGTGAAACATTACTAGCATTTTCTATCCTTAAATTGTTCCACGTGGAACAATTACTTACATTATGCCTTTCACGCAAACTAATACCAGCTAATAAACCGCAAGCTAGCCAAAATAAGATCTGGCCTTGCCAAATATCCCACAAATAGTGGTCAAATAACATAACCACTATCAAGCCCAATAAAATTGCACGGAGATATTGGGTCATTTTTGACAAAACATATTCAAAATGTTCCACGTGGAACAATTTAGTACTGCTATCCATAGCTTCATCTAAAATTGTTCCACGTGAAACATTACTAGATGAATATAAAAAATTGTTCCACGTGGAACAATTTAGCAAATAGCACGGCACAAATCTTATGGCGATATAACTATATAAAAAATACAACTCCAAAAACCCAATAGATCTATAAATGCCAATTGCCCGATTTTCTGACCAAAAAATAGACACAAATGACCAAATAACTAAAAGCAGGGGGACTAAAAAAACGCCAAAATTACAAAAAATGTTCCACGTGGAACATTTTTCACCAACATTCCGCTTGGATTGTTCCACGTGGAACAATTTAGTTAAAAACGCCTTAAAATAAGCAATTTTTCCTGTGGATAAGTTCTGAATAGATGCATTATTAACACCTTCTGCATGATCTATCTTGTGGATAAACTTGAAAGTGCCATCACTAATCCTTGACGGATTTACTATTTTATTGCATAATATAGGTATAATCCAGCTTAGGATCGCAAGCCATAGAAATATATCAGAAACGTAAATATATGCCCCGATATACTCATTAAAAGCACCTTTTAATAAAAAGTATAATATTACTTTTCTGACCCCAAGCGTAAAAGTCAACAAAAACAAATAGAAAAACCAGATGTCTTTTGGCTGTTTCTTGTTTTTTTTCCAGATATCATCCATCTTTTCAGCTAAGTTTTCCATAGTAGTAGTTCAGGGATAAGTGTTACTAGTGTAGTATTTTTCAAAATTATTCGCAAATTGAGATTAAAATTGACTATCTTGTGTTAACTGTTATGATTAATAGGCGATAGAATGAATATTTAGGGCCTATAGTAAAGCGGTATTACGGATCCATGGCATGGATCAGTCTAGGGTTCGACTCCCTATAGGTCCACATTGGATGATTAGCTCAGTTGGTTAGAGCGTACGATTCACATTCGTAAGGTCACTGGTTCGAGCCCAGTATCGTCCACAGATAAACAGTTAACATCCAAGCCCTCATAGCTCAATGGATAGAGCAAATCCGTCCTAAGGATGAGATGTAGGTTCGATTCCTACTGAGGGCACAAAGACTTGCCAAAACAAAAAAGATAGACTATACTAAATTTACGTTAATTATTAAGAAAAAAAT
Organism: Candidatus Moraniibacteriota bacterium; assembly: GCA_027351145.1. Taxonomy (GTDB): domain Bacteria; phylum Patescibacteriota; class Minisyncoccia; order Moranbacterales; family UBA2206; genus UBA9630. Next base: position 22,126 of record DAIEIZ010000076.1, read on the forward strand.
AAATAGGGGAATGCCTTAATTCCTCACGTCTCAGCCCTTTAGGGCGCATTCTTAATAATTTCCAATATTTCTGGAAATTTTTTATTTTTATATAAAAGCTATTCGCATATCCCGTTTTCATATTGCGGACTCTCAAAGCAAATAACGACATTTTTTTTAATTATTATCCCGTAGTCCTAATGTCAGCTACAAAAATCTAATCACATGAATGATATACTCTCTAAGTTAGCTACTGAAGTAGACAAATTGAGCGATGAAAAGACTACTATACCAGCTCCGATTAAAAAAACTGACACTAAAACTGCGCCAGAAGAAAAAATTCCTTCCTTCATGGAGCAATTACTTCTGGATAATCCGATTGAATTTCCCGCAGTCGGAGACACAGTCATTGGAACGGTCTTAGAAGTTTCTTCTAGTGAAATTTATCTTGATCTTGGACCGTTTGGGACAGGCTTGGTTTTGGGCAAAGAAATTAAGGACGGGATGGGTTCTGGCAAACTTAAATTGGGCGATAAGGTTTCAGCTACTGTGACTGATTTAGAAAATGAAGATGGCTATATTGAGCTTTCCATACGCGAAGCATCCTATGAAAAAGCCTGGGAAGATATTGAAAAGAAACGAGATGCTGGAGATAAGGTTAAAACGAAAGTTATCAGCGCCAACAAAGGAGGACTACTTATCGAAATCAATGGTATTGCCGGATTTTTACCCGTGTCACAACTTTCTAGCAAAAATTATCCTCGCGTGGAAGATGGCGATAAAAATAAGATCCTCAATCTGCTTAAAAAATTAGTTGGAAAAGAATTGGAGGTTTGCGTTTTAGACATTGACCGTGAAGCAGAGAAACTGATTGCTAGTGAAAAAGCAGCGCAAAGCGATCGCGACAAGGAAACTATTTCTAATTTTAGAGTAGGCGACGTGATCTCTGGTGAAATCAGCGGCGTAGTTGATTTTGGCGCTTTCGTTAAATTCTCCCCATTTAGCGAAAACGGAGAGGTAAATGAAAAGGAAAAAGTGGAAGGACTTGTCCATATTTCAGAACTCGCATGGCAACTAATTGAAAACCCGCGAACAATCGTGAAAGTGGGGGATAAGGTTGAAGCGAAAATTATCGGCATTGATAATGACAAAATATCTCTTTCTATTCGCGCCTTGCAAGCAGACCCATGGACCCAAGCAACTGATAAATACAAAGTGGGGGACATTGCAACTGGAAAGGTACATAAAATCAATCACTTTGGTGCTTTCGTTTATCTTGATAATGATATTCATGGTCTCGCACACATTAGTGAAATGCTTGATACGCATCCTGGAAAAAATATCAACGACTTAATCAAAACCGGAGATGACTATAGCTGGAAAATTCTTTCTATTGAACCGCGGGAGCACCGCATGGGGCTAACTCTAGTTTCTAACAAAGAAAAATTGGCCGAGGAAATGAAAGAAAAAAAGGCGAAAAAAGAAAAAGCTGAAAAAGAAGAAGAAAAAATGGAAGAAGATGCAGAAAAACCAGTCGATAAAAAGGCAAGGAAAGTCAAGAAAGAAAAAGAATAACCGTTCATCTCTTAAACCCCCAATACAAATAGAGACGCACGAACCAATATTTTGAAAAACCATACGATAAATTTATTTTCAAAACTTATGTCTAATATCTTTATTATTTCCGGCCCTTCCGGCGCCGGAGAAGATAGTGTCATTGAAGGATTGAAAAAAATTCTTCCTATTGAAAAAATAGTCACCTCCACAACAAGAAAGATGCGCAAAGGAGAAGCGAATGGGGTCAACTACTATTATCTTTCCCGGGCGGAATTTGAAGAAAAAATCAAAAATGACGCTTTAGCTGAATGGGCACAAGAATATAATAATAATTTTTACGGCGTCACCAAAGAAGAATTAGCAAGAGTAGAAAATTCCGGGAAGATTGGGCTTTGGAAAATTGAATATAAGGGCGTGATAACAGCCAAAACCAAATTTCCTGAAATCAAATCAATCTATATCGCACCGCCTTCGCTAGAAATTTTACGCCAAAGAATCGTGCGCCGTGACCCCACTGTCTCCGAAGATTATCTCAATGAACGAATGAACTACACGCGAGAATGGATGAAACATGAAAATATCTATGACTACAAGGTACTTAATGAGGAGGGGAAGCTGGAAGAAACGATTCAGAAAGTTGCTGAGATTATCGAGAACGTAAATGGCTAACTTAATCAAAAAAATCCAAAACTCTATTTTTGAAAATTCTCTTTTTGAGAGAAATTCTAAAATTGTCTTGGGAGTTTCCGGAGGGCCGGATTCAACTTGCCTCCTTGATATATTTTCAAAACTACAAAAAAAATACGCTATAGAATTATCCATCGCCCACGTCAATTACCATCTGCGCGGAAAAGACAGCAAAAAAGATGAGGACTTCGTGGGAAAGCTAGCAGAAAAATATAAACTATCGATCAATATTCTTGACGCTAAAATTGAAGAGGGGGATAAGTCGGAAGAAAAATTACGAGATATTCGATATGCTTTTTTTGAAGAAGTGCGCAAAGAAAATAAATTTGATTTCATTGCTGTCGCGCACAATTCTGACGACCAAGCAGAAACTGTGCTAATGCGCCTCATTCGCGGAACAGGGCTCAATGGTCTCTCTGCTATGCGCGCCAAGAATGAAAAAATTATCAGACCGTTACTCGACACGACTCGAAAAGAAATTACTGCATATTTGAGATCAAATAGATTAAGCTATCGAATCGACAAGACAAACAAAGAATCTATTTATCTGCGAAATAAAATTAGAAATAGATTGATTCCATACCTCGAAAAAAATTTCAACCCCAATATAAAATTTGTGCTCGCCAAGAGCGCAAAGGCCTTTGGGGAAGATTATGCCGTAATTAAAGAGCTGGCAGAAAAAGCTTGGAAAAACAACCAATTGTTGTACGTTGAAAAAATTCTCGCGCAACCGGTAGCAATCCAAAAGAGAATTATCCAAAAAGCCTTGACGCAAAAGAATGAAAAAATTAATCGGAAAGGTTTTTCTCAGATTGAAGAAATTCTAAAAGCACTGAGAAGCACAAAAAACAAAAATCAAGTCATCTCCGGTGCAGGATTGAAAATGACAAGATATGGTGATAAGATTAACTTGGAACTTATTTAATTTTTATATAACAAAAATTTATGAAAAATCTCTTGCGAAATATTAGCTATGTTTTATTTTTCTTTCTCTTCCTCTCTGGCGTCCTCATTCTTCTCAATAATCCAGAAAAAAAACCGGCTGATATTTCCCTTTCCACACTTGTCGCTCAAATCAATGATCAGAAAGTTAAGGAAATTGATGTCACCGATAGCAATTTAAATGTCATTATGACTGATGGAACTATTGAGAAATCACTCAAGGAAAAAGAGGCAGGACTGACAGAAACTTTCAAAAACTACGGCGTAGACCCGGCAAAACTTGATAGTGTTAATATTGTAGTCAAAGGAGAAAGTTCGGCCAGTCTCTGGCTTGGAGCAATCCTACCCTTTCTCTTGCCATTTATCCTTATTGCTGGTTTCATTTGGTTCATGCTTCGCCAAGCGCAAAGAGGCAATAATCAGGCGCTTTCCTTTGGAACTTCCCGCGCACGAGTCTCTGACCCAAAAGATAAGAAGAATCGCGTGGTGTTTAATGATGTGGCTGGAGCAAAAGAAGCCAAAGAGGAACTTTATGAAATTGTAGAATTTTTAAAAACTCCTAAGAAGTTTTTAAGTCTTGGCGCAAAAATTCCCAAAGGCGTTCTACTTTTAGGCTCTCCTGGAACAGGAAAGACTTTAATTGCTAAAGCTGTCGCTGGAGAAGCAAATGTGCCATTTTTCAATATTTCTGGTTCAGAATTCGTGGAAATGTTTGTTGGAGTTGGTGCTTCTCGCGTGCGAGATCTTTTCAAGCAAGCCAAAAAAAATTCTCCAGCCATTGTTTTTATTGACGAGATTGATGCAGTAGGGAGGCACCGTGGAGCAGGACTTGGCGGGGGACATGACGAACGTGAGCAAACTCTTAATCAAATCCTAGTTGAAATGGACGGTTTTGATACCAACACAAACGTAATTGTAATTGCTGCCACCAATCGCCCGGATGTGCTTGATCCAGCACTACTTCGTCCAGGTCGTTTCGACCGTCGAGTAGTAATGGACCTTCCTGACATTGAAGAACGCGCCGCTATTCTTAAGATTCATTCCAAAAACAAGCCACTAGTGAAAGATATCGATTTGCGCGTAATTGCACAGAGGACACCAGGATTTTCCGGAGCTGATCTTGCGAATTTACTCAATGAAGCCGCAATTCTGTCCGCCCGCCGTGGCAAAAAAACCATCGGAATGAACGAGCTGGCCGAATCAATTGAGAAAGTTATTCTTGGTCCGGAGAGAAAAAGTCGCCGCATTGACGAAGATGAAAAGAAAATAATTGCTTACCACGAAGCAGGCCATGCCCTTATTGCTTCAACCCTAAAACACGCCGACCCAGTGCAAAAGATTTCCATTATTTCCCGTGGTAATGCCGGGGGATATACATTAAACGCTCCAATTAAAGACAAAACGCTTCACTCGCGCAATTATTTTATTGATGAGTTATCAGTCTTTTTGGGAGGTTATCTTAGTGAAAGATTAAATTTTGGAGACATTACGACCGGTGCATCAAATGACCTTGAAAGAGCGACTGCGATTGCAAGAAACTTAGTTACACGCTATGGTATGAGCGATCTTGGTCCTCGCACTTTTGGTCACAAAGAAGAAATGGTCTTTCTTGGCAAAGAAATGCGTGAGGAAAAAAATTATTCAGAAGAAACCGCTCGCGAAATTGACAATCAAGTCACAAAATTTATTGATGATGCATATAAGGTGGCAGAAAAAATTCTCATCGACAAAAAAGAACTCTTAGACAAAATTTCTAATATTCTTTTGGAGAAGGAAACGATTGAACAAGTCGAGTTCAATGAAATTATGGGGATTGTTCCGATAAAAAAAATTGAAGAGGAAATTACCGCAGAATCAACTGAGGCAAAAACTGAAATTGCAAAAGAAAAAACCGAAACTGTGGAAATAAAAACAACTTAAAGTTTGTGTAATATAAACTTATGCCAAATATTGATTATTTAAAAATTTTCCGCGATGCGTGGAAGATCATTTGGAAAAACCGCTTTTTGTGGTGGTTTGGTTTATTTTTAATAATGCCGGGAATCTTAAATCTTCAATATTCTCCACAGCGCGATAATAATTCGCAGGAAAACTGGCCGGCTGCTTTTGAAAAAATCCACCTGCAGGAATTTCTCGCAAATCATGCAACACCCATTGCATTTGCGCTAGGCATCCTATCGGTTCTATTTTTAGTCTTTCTTGTGATAAGACTTATCAGCAGAGGAGCGCTGATTAAATCCACCCAGCGAATATTAAAAAATGAACCTGCTGATTTTAGACTAGGCTTTAAGGATGGCAAAAAATATTTTTGGAAAATACTAACAATCCTATTCTTTTCTGGATTAGCGATAGTTTTTTTCATTATCGTACTAGCCATCCCTATCATAATTCTATTTAATGCAAAATCATATATTATTGGAGGCATCCTTGCGCTTATTGCAATTATTATCCTCATTCCACTCCTTATTTTGTGCAAATACCTTCAGGTATACGCTTCTTTCTATATAGTTCTAGCTGACCTCAAACCTTGGCTAGCAGTAGAAAACGCCTATATGCTTTTCAAAAAAAACATACTCTCTAGCATTATCATGTCGCTGCTTTTTATTCCCCTTGGCATTATTTCATTTTTCGTTCTTATTGCGTTATTCCTAACAATCTTAATTGTCTTCGGCCTAATTGGCTTAGTTTTATTTTTTATCTTGAAAGATACTGGCGCTATAATTGCTATTGTCCTAGGCCTCCTTGCTTTCATCCTCGCAGCGATTCTCTTCTACTCAATTTTTAGCGCTTTCTCCGAAGTCTCCTGGGTCTTGTTTTTTCATGTCATCGCCACACCGAAAGAAAAAGAAAAGATTAAGGAAAAAGTGTCAGAAGAAAAAACGGTATCAGCCTTGCCAACCACCGAAGCCATGAAAACGATTAAAACTGAAACTGACAAGTAATTTTGACGGGAAAAGTTTTTTGCGGTAGGCTTTAATAGTTATTGCAAATATGGACGCGCGACTCAGTCTTACCCCACACCATTTTTTGGGTCTGTAGCTCAGTTGGTTAGAGTGCTACATTGACATTGTAGAGGTCTCCAGTTCGAGTCTGGACAGACCCACAGTTTAAAAAATGGTGTGGGGTGAAGCTAGGGAGCGCTATTTCGACATTATGCAGGTCTTTTATTTGAGCCTGAGCATACCCACCCAAAAAAATACTTTCGGGACCATAGCTCAGCGGTAGAGCAGGGGACTCATAATCTCTTGGTCGCTGGTCCGAATCCAGCTGGTCCCACATACTAAAAAAGCTACTCATGAGTAGCTTTTTATATTAGCTCTTATTACCTATACTACACACCTACTATCTTTTTCTCTTTGAATGAAACGCTTGATGAATCTCTTTTAATTGCTTATTAGTAACATGAGTATAAACCTGTGTGGTTGTGATCGAGGAATGGCCAAGCATGGCCTGTACCGAGCGAATATCAGCACCATTAATGAGTAAATCAGTGGCAAAAGAATGTCTAAGTGTGTGCGGATGGACATCTTTCACAATTCCCGCTTTTGTCGCATAGTATTTAACAATTCTTTGTACTGATCTAGGGGTTAATCTCAGGTTATCCACAGGTTTTTTAATGTTTTTACCATCAAACTTCCTTAATCCGGCAACATCCCTGACAAAAAGTGCAGGGTCTGTGTCCATCCTTTTCTCCAAATAGCGCATTATTGCTTGTGAAGCAGAATCGGATATAAACACCACCCGCACTTTATCACCCTTACCACGTACACTAAGCTCTCTCCCTCTGAGGTCAATTTTTTCCCGATTAATGCCTGTTAGTTCTGAAACGCGTAAGCCGGCGGAGAACAAAAGCTCCAAAATAGCCCGGTCGCGAAGACTTTTTAAATCTCTCCCGCTCGCTTCAGATAGTATTCGCTCAACCTCATCCATTTCCAAAAAATCCACCTCTCTCATGACGGACTTCCCCATTTCAATCTTGTCAGCTTGAAGCGTTTTAATGTCTCTTTTGACCAAAAACTTAAGAAAACCACGAATCGCAATAACATAATAACCCTGAGTGATTTTTTTTAGTTTCTGACCATTACCATCCTCATAACGATTAAGATAAATCCGAAAATTTCTCACCACTTCGGCCGTAATTTGTTCCGGCTTCGTGATTTTCGCCCACTCCAAAAAACGGTTGAGATAATGATCATAATTTTCAATCGTTTTTTGCGAACGACCTTTCTCGATTTCCAAATATTCCAGAAATTGAATCTTAAGTTTACGAATTTCCATAACCCAATTCTACACCAAAAAACCAATTGACAAAAACCCCCACCTGAACTATACTGTCTAGCAGGTAAAAATTAAGGTTTTAGTATCAAGGTTTGTCTCGATATTCCTCTAAGACAAGGCAAAATTCTTGCTAAAACCATATGAAAGGTTAATTGTATTAGTAAACTAATTCAAACAACTTCTCGAAATATCTCTTGTAGAAAAAATTTAAAGACACTTATCACTAGGGCTTTTTTGGCCCAAAAAAGCATAGTAGTTTTTATTAAAAAACGCCGCACAGTGAAGCTTTTGCATGTTTTCAGAAACTATTCTTCCTTTGTTGTAGTCGCTTCAAGTGCACTTCTGGTTTCTGCGACCAACCTTTCTACCGGGCAAAATTCCAGCGGATTTCTTTTTGGCTATCTCGAAACAGGCAACACTGACAACTACGCAAGCCCGCTAGAAGATAAAATGTTTTTAAATTCCAATAAAAAAACCTCTCTAGCCCTTGCGCCACTACTTGAAGCAACGGCTATGCCGGATCCCACGCTAAAGCCTGACGATAAAAAATCAGATCCTGTACTTATGCAAGGCAACGCTCTGGTTTGTGAAAACAGTCCGGTACTTAAAGATCCCGAAGAAGACGGTGGTGTGGTTATTTATGAAGTTAAAAATGGTGATACTATGGGATCGATTGCTGCAGCCAATCATGTCAGTGTGAACACCTTGCTTTGGGCCAATGCTATCGACAATGTTGATTCCATTATGCCTGGAGATAAAATCTTTATTCTGCCAGTCTCAGGCGTCACATACACCGTTAAAAGTGGCGACGATATTAACAGCATTGCTAAGCAATTCAAAGCGGACAAAGATAAAATTATTGCTTTCAATTCTCTTCATCTCGATGGAGAGGTAACGCCTGGAGAAACTATTACCATTCCTGATGGACAAAAAGATATTCCAGCACCAAAACCAGCAACTCCAAGTGGAACAACTGGCCTAGGAATCGCTCCGCGTCCCTATGAATCATTCGACTCGGCTGGAAAAACACTTGATGGAGGAAAATCAAGTCATGCATTTCCTTATGGCTATTGCACATGGTATGTTGCACAAAAAAGAAATATTCCTTGGGGTGGCAATGCCGGAACCTGGCTTTATCATGCAAAGGCTGCTGGATATGCCACTAGCAAAACTCCTACTGTTGGAGCTGTCATGGTCACTTCGGAATCTTGGTGGGGGCATGTAGCCCTCGTAGAGAGTGTTAGCGCCAACACATTCACCGTTTCTGAAATGAACTATAAAGGTTGGGGCAAGAAAGATGTTCGCGTAGTTGATAAAGCTAGCCGAGTTATTAAAGGGTTTATAAAATAATATTTCCGATCTGCATTTAAAAAACGTCCCGGATTATTTTGGGACGTTTTTTATGCATAAAGTTAAACTTATTCTATTCTCCGGATAGGCGCGAGTGAACTGGAAAGCTTTTTCAGTCCAACCGCCTTAAAAGCAACCGTGATAATATCGCCCTGCGAAGAGATCACCAATCCTTCGCCAAATTTTTCATGACTGATTCTTTCTCCGCCTTTGTAGTATGTTTTCATTTCCGTCAAAATGGTTTTTTTTCTCCCTGACATATATTTTTCGGCGCGGGCGTTTATCATAAACGGTTCAGCTTCAACCAATTCCGCCGGAATATCGTCCAAAAACCGTGAAGGTGCATTAATTTGAGTCGAACCAAAAATCGTACGCATTTTCGCAAACAACAAATAGACCTTTTGTTTAGCCCGCGTAATTCCAACATACATCAGTCGTCGCTCTTCTTCCATTTCAATCTCAGAAAGCATACTGCGCGAATGTGGCAAAATACCCTCTTCAAGACCAATAATAAATACGCATTGAAACTCCAACCCCTTAGCACTGTGAAGAGTCATAAGATGCACCGCCTCGCTCGACTGATCAATATTATCCGTGTCCGCTACCAGCGCCACTTCTTCCAGAAACAAACGCAGACCTTCTCCATTTTCAAAAGCATCATATTTTTTCGCCACAGTGAGAAGTTCCTGCACATTTTCTTGCCTCATCTGGCCCTCATCCGTTCCATCAAGCAACTGTTTTTCATAACCGCTTTCAAAAAAAACTTTTTGGATAAAATCGGATAATATTAGTTTATTCTTGATTTCTCGCATCTTTTCCACGAATTCGCAAAACTTAGCGATACTGTCAATTTTAGTTTTGATAATTTTGCCAGATGAGCTTTCCGCTGACTGACGGACCGATATTAACAAACCTGCTGCAACTAAGTCAAGATTATTCGCTTTTGCAAAAGCCACCCACTTTTCCACCGTCTTATCACCAATTCCACGCTTCGGTTCATTTATGATTCGCTCGAGTGAAATTTCGTCATTATAATTTTCAATTAGTCGCAAATAAGCAATGACATCCTTAATTTCTTTTCTTTGATAAAACTTTAATCCGCCAATAATACGATACGGGATTGAATCGCCAAGCAATGCTTCTTCAATGATACGAGATTGCGCATTGGTCCGGTAGAGCACCACAATATTGTTTAATTTTACGCCCTTGTTTCGAAGATTTATCACCTCGGAAATAACAAACTGCGCTTCGTCGCTCTCATCCTCAGCCTCATAGGACACTAAAAGATGTCCGGTTTTATTCTCCGTCCAAATATTTTTATCTTTGCGGTTAATATTCTTAGAAATCACACCATAGGCCGCATCTAGAATTTGCTGAGTTGAGCGATAATTCTGCTCTAAATTGACCACCTTGGCAACTGGATAGTCTTTTTCAAAATCCAAAATGTTTTGAATGTTGGCTCCGCGCCAAGAATAGATCCCTTGCCAATCATCCCCCACTACACAAATATTTTTATGCTTATCTGCAAGCATTTTAATAAGCACGTATTGCGCATGATTAGTATCCTGATATTCATCTACCATAATATAGTGAAAAATGTTTTGATATTTTTCCAACACTTCCGGATAAGTACGAAAAATCTGGACAAGCAACATCAAAATGTCATCGAAATCCAAGGCGTTATTCTTTTTTAATCTTTCTTGATAGGCAATATAGACTTTTGACACAACCTCCTCCCAATAGCCACCAACTGCCGCTTGAAACATTTTCGCATCAATCAGCTCATTTTTCGCCCTAGAAATTGCGCCAAGAATACTTTGCGGACGAAATTGCGTCGAATCAACATTCAACTCTTTCATCGTTTTTTTCACAAGACTTTGCTGATCCTGAGCATCAAAGATGTTAAAACTACTCTCGAAGCCGATTTTCCCAATCTCAGAGCGGAGTAGTCGCGCGCAAATGGAATGAAAAGTGCCCACAAGTGGTAAGTGACCCTTAAAACCTTGTTCAGAAAGTAATTGAGCTATCCGCTCCTGCATTTCTTTGGCCGCTTTATTAGTAAAAGTCACCGCCAAAATCTGCCCCGGTCGCACACCCTTTTCGCAAATTAAATATGCCGTGCGAAAAGTCAACACTCGCGTTTTACCCGATCCAGCTCCAGCAATCACCAAAACTGGTCCCGTGGTCGTTTCTACTGCTTCTCTTTGTGAAGAATTTAGATTTTCCAAAAGATTTATCATAGAAGTATTGTAGCATAGGAAATTAAAATAAGTAGAGATACGAAATCTTGCGTCCCCATCAGCGATATTAGGGCTTGCCAAAAAGAGATTTATAATATATCGTTTAAATATAATTATTCATTAGCAAACATCAGTTGACGCATAGTCGCAACTTCTGTTTTGCCTCAAAAACGTCATGGCTCTAACGGGAAAGCAAAAAGCGAAAGTAACCAGCGATGTCAAAAGACACGAAAAAGACACTGGATCGCCAGAATACCAAATTGCTCTTTTCACAGAACAAATCAAGAAATTAACTGCTCATCTCAAAAAAAACGCTAAAGATTTCCATTCTCGACGCGGACTTCTCAAGATGGTATCAAAACGAAAGCGCCTCCTTGATTACTTGAAAAAAACTAATGAGAAAAATTATAAAGCCTTAATTAAGAAATTAGAACTAAAAGGCTAGGCCCGCTAAAAGCAAAATGTTTAAACATTTTGCTTTTTAGATTAAACTTATAAAAAACAAAACTCTATGAGTATTTACAAAGAACAACGCATTGGTGTTTTGGTTGACATCCAAAATCTCTACTACAGCGCCAAGGTACTATATGGCAAAAAGGTCAATTTCGGCCAAGTTCTTAAAGAAGCTATTGGTGATCGAAAACTAATTCGTGCTATCGCCTATGGAATTAAAACTCTCGAAGGCCAAGAGGAAAAGTTTTTTGATGCTCTGGAAAAAGTTGGCTATGAAGTTAAAACCAAGGATTTACAAATTTTCCCCGGCGGAGCAAAAAAAGGAGATTGGGATGTGGGAATTGCAGTGGACGCCATTAAAATGTCGAAAACCCTTGACGCCATTATTCTCGTTTCCGGCGACGGGGATTACATTCCTCTTGTAAAATATATCCAATCAACTACTGGTTGCCGTGTTGAAGGCATCGCCTTTATGGAATCGACTAGCAATAAATTAGTTGAAGAATTAGATGATTTTATCAATCTTAGCGAAAATAAGAAGAAGTTCCTAATATAGCGTCTTTTACGGGAGCCCCGCCACGGCGGGGGTCCTTTTGTTTTGCAAATTTTAATATTTTTCCAACTTGAATCCATAATATGATTTTTAAGCTTATGCTGGTTAGCAAATCATGCAAAGTGAGTTACGAAACCCGCTCTTGCAAAATAAATTCAAATATAAATTAAATTCAAATAAATAACTATGTTGCCAGCTACTGCAAAAATAATCACATTTGTAATTATTATTTTTTTGGCCTATTACATCTATATGTCAATTTGCCTCATGAAGATTGCCAAAAAAACCAACTTGGAAAATGCCTGGCTGGCTTGGATTCCTGTTTTTGACATGCTTTTGGCAATACAAATTGCCAAAAAACCTATCTGGTGGATTGTATTGTTTTTCCTCCCCTTAACTAACATTATTATTTACACTCTTGTTTGGATGGGAATATGCAAAACACTTCGAAAACCTCAATGGCTAGGAATCTTTATGATCATCTCGCCAATCAGTCTCATTATTCCTGGCTATTTAGCTTTCTCCAAAATTAACAACACACCCCAAAAGCCACAAATAAAAATCGTCAACATTTCGCTTTAGATAACTTAACCCTCCCTCTCTTTTCCTGGGGATTTTTTATTTCCAGAAAATCGCATAAAGCTTGCCAAAACCCAAAAAATAGGCTAGACTTAAGCTATTAAATATTTATAAGAAGTCACATTATAAGGCGCAAAAGAGCCAAAGCATGGGGATTTATGAATTAAGGCTTATAATACACTTTGTAAATCCTAATTCGTAAATCATCGTCATGCATATTTTTTGTCTGTTTTAGGGCCGGATACGACTTCGAAAAATTCAAATGGATCAAAAAAAATGGTCTCTCCAAATCGGAGGACGAATTTTGGAGATTGAAACCGGTATTCTGGCCGGACAAGCCAATGGCGCCGTTACTGTGCGCTATGGTGACACCATTGTGCTTGCCACAGCCGTCATGAGCAAAGGCGCTTCACGCGTTAGTGGATATTTTCCACTCATGGTAGATTTTGAAGAGCGCTATTATGCAGCAGGAAAAATCAAAGGCTCACGCTTCATCAAACGCGAAGGTCGCCCATCTGATGACGCCGTGCTTTCAGGGCGCGCAGTAGACCGCACAATCCGACCACTTTTTAATCACCGTATGCGAAATGACGTGCAAGTAATTGTTACGGTGCTTTCCTATGATGGAGAAAACGACCCTGATGTAATTGCTATTATCGCTGCCTCCACCGCACTTGCCATTTCTAATATTCCCTGGAACGGACCAGTGGCAGCAGTGCGCGTCGGAAAAGCTAACGGAGAGTTCGTACTGAATCCTGTTGCTAATGGAGAATTGGCCGAGGGTGAATTAGACCTTCTGATTTCCGGAAGTGCGGATAAGATAAACATGATCGAAAGTGGTGCAATGGAAATTTCTGAAGAAGAAATGCTTCGCGCTTTTACATTTGGACAGGAAGCAATCAAGAAAATCATTGGTTTTATCTTGGAAATTCAAAAAGAAGCAGGAAAAGAGAAAAACGTGCCAACACTTGTAGCTGGAACACCTGAATTCGAAACCAAGATAAAAGAAATTTTACTCTCCGAAAATCTCGCCGAAGCCCTCTATGACAAAGATAAGAAAGTAATAGAAGAAAAAATAAGCGCTATCCAAGACAAAGTCAAGGAATACATCAAAACGACTTTCCCGGAAGAAGAAGCGAAATTAAAAGAAATAGCCGAAATTGTTTTTGAAGAGGTATCCGATGAAATCGTGCACAAAAATATTTTAGAAAAAGAACTGCGCCCGGATTCTCGAAAATTAGATGAAATACGTCACATCGAATGTCGCACCGGAATTCTACCAAGAACTCATGGAACGGGACTTTTCACTCGCGGAGAAACACAAGCGCTCACAGTGACCACGCTTGGCTCTCCCGGAGATCAGCAAATTATTGACACCATGGAGGTGGACATGAAAAAACGCTACATTCATCACTACAACTTCCCTCCATATTCCGTTGGCGAGGTTCGCCCAATGCGAGGACCAGGCCGACGCGAAGTAGGGCATGGAGCGCTCGCAGAAAAAGCGCTTGTTCCAGTTTTGCCTTCCAAGGAAGAATTTCCATACACAATCCTTTTGGTTTCTGAGATTCTTTCTTCTAATGGATCATCTTCGATGGCTTCGACTTGCGGATCAACCCTGTCGCTAATGGACGCTGGGGTACCGCTTAAACGTCCAGTTTCCGGCATTGCCATGGGAATAATTGTCGGAAAAGACAATCAATTCAAAATCCTCACTGACATTCAAGGTCTTGAAGATCACTATGGCGACATGGATTTCAAGGTGGCTGGCACAGAAAAAGGCATCACCGCCATGCAAATGGATGTGAAAGTGGATGGCGTCACTCTCGAAATGCTTTCTGCTGTACTCACACAGTCCCATCAAAATCGCTTAGAAATTTTGAAAAAAATCACAGATACACTTCCTGCACCACGAACAGAAATGTCCCAATATGCGCCGAGAATCATCACTATACAAATCAATCCTGAAAAGATTAGAAATGTCATAGGAACAGGTGGAAAAATCATCAATGAAATCATTGATCAGACGGGCGTGCAAATTGACATTGAAGATAGTGGTATGATTTTTATCACCTCTCCCGATCAAGTTTCTGCCGCTAAGGCCAAGGAATGGATTGATAATCTCACTCACGAAATAAAGGCGGGGGAATTCTTTAGCGCCAAAGTAACGCGCATAATGGCCTTTGGGGCCTTCGCTGAAATTCTTCCTGGGCAAGAAGGACTTATTCACATTTCTGAAATCGCAGAACGTCGCATTGAAAAAGTAGAAGATGTTTTAAGTGTTGGCGATATTGTTCGAGTAAAAGTCAAAGAGATCGATTCTCAAGGTCGAATCAATCTTTCAGCAAGACTTGCGCAACAGCAGAAATAAAAATTAGTCAAAAATTGAATTATGTTTTATAATAGAAGCGGATGGTTTCCGCTTCTATTTTTTTAAATGAACTCATGCCAATTCACTATCTTTTATTTCAATTTAGCACTTAAATTCTTCCAAAACGTAACTAGTCTAATAAAAATATTCTCCACCTATATTGCAAATGCAATGACATAAAAGTGGCAGGAGATAAAAAAATAAAAACATGTTTGGTCTCAAAAAAAAACCCGCTTCAGTTCAAGAAGGAAATAAGGATACAAATACAATTAATATTGCGGGTATTCCAATCCACACAATGCAAGATGATTTGGAAAAAATCAAAAACCCCAACGCCATAATCACTCCTGCAAAAAAACAAACGACACCATCATCAAAACAGAATACTAGTCCATTTTTCACCCCTGCAATCGAAAACTCGCAGACGTTCAGCCAACCGGAAAGCAATTCCACTAGCGCCAAAATGATAAATACAAAAAGCAATCAATCCTCCTCCCGAATAAATAAGAGCTTTAACGCAACTAACCGGACTGACACACCTAGTCATGAAGACGCAATATCTAACGCAAAAAACTATGCCAATGCCAAATTTGACAAACGTTTCATGATTCTATCCGCTCTTTCCATTGCATTGCTTGTCCTTTTAGCAATAGCAGGACTTCGCTTTTTCAAAAATAAGACCGCTACGGTTGATGAAACACCCACCACTCCAATTGAACAAGAACCGACACAGCCGATTCAAACGCCCGCTGAAGATCCAGCTCCGATTCCAAAGCCCGCATTATCCTTTTCAGAAACAAATCCCAATTATCTTCGCTTAGAAGATGGCATCGCAGTTTCAGATAAAATCAAGGCAACATTGGGACAAGTTTCTCAAGAAGGATACACACTCCCAGTCGAATTTATCATAACAGACAGCCAAAACAAACCAATTAGCTTTAAGAATTTTTCCGATCTATTAGCTATTAAGCTTTCACAATCAACATTTAACTCGCTTGGAGATAATTTTAGTCTATTTATATACAACGACGCGACCGGTCCAAAAATCGGTCTAACAATCGAGTCAAAAAATGACATAGACCTAGGGAAGTCTCTGACACAGGAAGAGCCACTGCTGGCTGATGAAATTAATCCACTATTTCTCAACAATACCTATAATAAAGCAAAATTGTTTAATAGCAGCGAATATGGAGGAGTAAAAATTCGCTACCAAAACATAATTTCACCCGAAATGCTTTCTGTTGATTATTCAATCTTTAAAAATAAACTGTTAATTGGAACAACAAAATTAACCATGAGAGCAATTATCGACAAGCTCAATAACACAGCCCTAAACAAGCCAAGCGAAACACTTCCAGCTACAATGAAAGAAACAACCGGTAACCAAAAATAAATAATTCGAAAAAGGCTTAAATGAAAGATAAATAAATAAATTACTTTTAAAAACAAGTCTGAGATAGCGAGATGCAAGCAATTTATTAATATTTTTTTGACACTGATATTGAGCGTCTAAGCCAAATATATTTCATCATTGACCCAGTCCCGTTTTCCTGCTATAATAAATATATTGATCGTTAAAAACTTGCAAATTGGAATGGTGAAACAGTTTTCAATCGCAATTTCCCCCTATCTGCGATTGAAAATTGTTTTACTGTTCAAGTGTTTGGGCCAACGCGCCCGAGCCGCTCTGATTTCTGACATCAGAGACCCTAAAATAAAAACAAAAATTGGTATGTCCACTTAGAATAATAATTAAAAAAATTATTATTCCAAGCGGACATATCAAGAAATTTTTTGTAAAAATAAAAAAACAAAAAATAAAAATAGCTAGCAAAGCCTAGCACTGTACCTTCCCACTCAAAGGTGAAAAATCACCAGAGAATGGTAAAACAAAATTCTTGAAAGTCAGACCAAGGATAAACTTGCGTCATACACATAAAATACAGGCGTGTTATAACCACCATGTCACTCACCCGACTAAATGGTTTCCGCACCACCTGTTAGTATATGACAAACACTGGGGCGTTCTCGTCAAATTATTTATTAATACGGGCGTTTGAACGCCCTGGTTTCCATACCACTTGAGAAATCAGGAAAGATATATCACAATCAAAAACATAAAGAAGCACCAAAGAAAGGGTGTTTTTTGTTTTCCTAAAAATTGCTTGCTATAATAACCTAATGACAAACACATTTAAAAAATCTCTGGGAAATTTAGGTGAAACCATTTCTGCCAATTACCTTAAGAACAAAGGCTATGAAATAATAGCTATGAATTATACCAATCCTAGCGGACGCCGATTGGGAGAAATTGATATTATTGCTAAAGACACAAAAAAAGATGAACTGGTTTTTGTCGAAGTAAAGTCCAGGGAAATGCACAAATTCGGTAACACCAATCCGGAAGAAAATGTCAATTATCACAAATTGCAAAAACTGAATAAAATCGCTTACTTCTATCTAAAACTTAATAATCTATTGGTCCATGATTATCGTTTTGATGTAATTGCAGTTTGGATCAACGAAAACGACAGGAAAGCGAAAATTAAACATATTAAGAGCATCTAAGTATCAAAATTCAACTTCGAAGTCTTAGAGTTGAGGTTTGATTTGCTTCATAGACATAGACAAGGCCAAATATTTTTGCTAAAATAAACAAGTAAGAAAAATAACCAATTAACCCAAACTAAATGGAGAAGAATATACAAGATGAGCTCAAGACTCTTCTATTAAAAGAAAAGGTTGAATTAGAGGAAAATCTTACACGCATAGCAAGACCTATCGACAAGGAAAGAGGTGATTACGAGACTTCTTTTGGCGAAATTGGAACCGATCGCGAAGACAATACGACTGAAGTTGAGCAATATACCGACAACTTGCCCATAGAAATAACTCTTGAAAAAAATCTGCAAGATGTCATTAGCGCATTGGAACGCATTGAAAAAGGCACCTATGGCTTTTGCGAGAATTGCCAAAAAGAAATCGATATTGAAAGACTGCGTGCTAATCCTAGTGCGAAGACTTGCATTAAATGCTGATTTCTCTTTACAAATAATACGAACATACGAATGAAATGCCAACGCACTTTTTTCTTAATTAGTTTATTTATATTTTTTGTTTTTATAGATCAATTGACTAAATATATCATCCGCTCCTTTGGCGGATTTTATATTTGCAACTCAGGCATTGCCTTTGGCCTCAAAATCGCACCATTGTTTTTTTATTCTCTCTGGGCTATAATTATCGCTACTATAATAATAACATTTCTGACCAATAACTGCTCTCTTAAAAGCTACTCGTCAATTTTTATTCTCGCCGGAGCATTTTCCAACATATTCGACAGATTGCGATATGGTTGCGTGATTGATTTCATTAATCTCAAGTTTTGGCCGATTTTCAATTTAGCGGATATTTTCATCTGTTTGGGAGTTTCTCTTTTAATTGTGAGATTTAGCACCACTGATCATCTTCTTAGTAAGAAAGGGAGATAAAATGACCCTTTTCATTAAAAAGAAGTCTGCCTGCAAATAGGCAGAGCGATCAAAAACCGAATGAAGTAAACTCATAGATTTAATATAAACATAACTAAAAAACCATGTCTTCAAAAGTTTTCTCTGCGGCTGTTATCGGGCTCAAAAGCGCCCTAGTTGAAGTAGAGGTCGACACGCTTTCCGCCGGCATGCATCATTTCAACATTGTTGGACTTCCAGACACCGCCATCAAAGAATCACAGGACCGCGTCAGTTCAGCTATTAAAAATAGTGGGCTCATCGCTCCGCATCGTTGCGGTAGGATTACGGTCAATCTCGCCCCTGCCGATCTCCCAAAAGTTGGTCCGCTCTATGATCTGCCAATCGCTTTGGGATTTCTCCTTGCTACAAAACAACTCGCATTTGATCATACTGACAAGCTATTTATCGGAGAACTCTCGCTAGACGGCAGAATCAGACCCGTGAAAGGCGTTTTACTTGTCACCCTTCTTGCCAAAGAGAAAGGCATAAAAACTCTTTTTGTCCCATTGGAAAATGCCAAGGAAGCTTCAATTATTTCCGGCATCGACATTATTGCCGTTTCGACACTCAAAGAATTACTAGGTCATCTGGAAAATATAGCCATCATTAATTTTTTTCCTAAAACTGATCTAGAAAAACTTTTCGAAGAAGATACGCATCTCTATGACATGAAAAATATCCGCGGTCAAGAACACGCTAAAAGAGCGCTAGAGATTGCTTCAGCTGGAGCACATAATATCCTTCTCAGTGGTCCTCCTGGATCCGGAAAAACACTGCTTGCCAAAACAATGGCCTCAATTCTGCCACGCCTTACAATCCCTGAAGCACTAGAAGTAACAAAAATATTTTCCGTGGCAGGATATCTTCCAAAAGAAAATAGCCTAATCACCAAAAGACAGTTTCGCTCACCCCACCACTCAGCTAGCGCAGCATCGCTTGTTGGCGGTGGCACATTTCCCAGACCTGGAGAGATTAGTCTCGCGCATCGTGGCATATTATTCCTAGATGAATTCTCAGAATTTTCACGTGCCGTCCTGGAAAATCTGCGCCAGCCACTAGAAAATGGTCTCATTACAATTTCCCGCGCTCAAGGCACACTGGAGTTTCCTGCCCGCTTTACGCTTGTAGCGGCTATGAATCCTTGTCCTTGTGGCAATGCCACCGACCCTGAGAAAGCCTGCTCCTGCAGTCCGGCAAATATTATTCGCTACCAGTCTAAAATTTCCGGGCCAATTCTTGATCGCATCGATCTTCATATTGAAGTGCCTCGCTTGAAATTTGAAAAACTTTCCGAAAATAGCCAACAAGAAGCTTCTGACAGTATCCGCGCGCGCGTTGAAAAAGCGCGCGAAATCCAAAAGAAGCGCTTTTTAGATTCAAAAATAGTTTCCAACTCTGAAATGGAAAGCGAGCAAATAAAAAAATATTGCCAACTAGACGCACCTAGCGCGGAACTCATGCGAAATGCCCTTTCACGCTTCTATCTTAGCGCCCGCGCCTATTTCCGCATAATCAAAGTTGCTCGTACTATTGCTGACCTCGAAGAAGCGCAAAATATAAAGCCAAATCATATTGCTGAGGCGATTCAATATCGATTTAAAAGTGAATGAGAGATAAAATTTAAAATTTTATCATTTAGCTTTGAGTTAAAATTTCAAATTCAATGCCCCGAAAACACATTAAAACTTCGCTGAAATTCCTATTTTTTGCGTTCATAACAGTTACTTCATGGAAGTTTTTTTTTCCTTCTCAAAAAAAAGAATTATTTTTTGAAAACCTTCCGAAAACAGTTACTCTTTCCGATAATGGACTTGAAACGAAGATAATTTCAAGTGCACAGACTGTGGGTAACTTTCTTGCTGAGCAAAAAATTTCCCTTTCTGAGCATGATGAAGTTCTGCCAGACGCTTCAAGTACCATCATGCCGGGAGAAAACATCAGAATTCGTCGAGCCGCAAAGATAAAAATTCTCGTAGACGGAAAAACTATTGAAAACTACACCCTGGTAAACAATGTAGCAATGGCCTTAAGCGAAAATAATGTTACGCTTGGACGCCTAGACAAAACCCTGCCTGACATTAATGGTCTTTTGGAAAATAACGCTCAAATAATTGTCACTCGTATCAACGTAGAAGAAAAAGTCATTCCTCAGGATATTGCCTATAAAACTATCACTAAATTAGACAACAAACTTGGCTGGCGAGAGAAAAACACAGAAACTAAAGGAGAAACCGGCATTCTTGAGATAAAATATAAAATCACCTACAAAGATGGAAAAGAAATTTCACGCGTCGTCTTGGAAAAAAATACTACTAAAGATCCGGTGACTGAAGTAGTCACACAGGGTACTTATGTCAAAACTGGCAATGCCCAAAGAGGACAGGGAACATGGTATTCCTTCCAGGGAGGTCTCTTTGCCGCAAGCACCACCATACGAAGAGGAGGCTATGCTCGAGTGACCAATATGGCAAACGGTAAATCAGTCATAGTCCAGATCAATGACTACGGCCCCCAAGGCAAGGGCCGCGTGATTGACCTTGACAAAGTCGCCTTCCAAAAAATTGCCAATATTGGCGCTGGGGTAATTGGCGTGAAAGTGGAAGAAGTGCTAAACTAGACTATTCGCCTCTCCAACCAACACCACGGAAAGCATGAATTGCGAATAGTATTTATTTAAATTCTCACATAACATAAACTCTATCTAATATGCGCGACCCTAAGCCAAAAAAATCCTTAGGCCAGAATTTCCTAAGAGATAAGGCTGTTTTAGAAAAAATTATCAAGTCTGCTAATTTAAGTGTGGATGATTTTGTGCTTGAAGTCGGACCAGGAGAAGGAATTTTGACGGAAAGACTGCTTAAGCACGCTAAAAAAGTGGTAGCGATTGAAATCGACAAAGATTTGGCATTAAAACTGGGTTCTCGCCTGCGCGGGAATGACAAAGCGGAGATTGTCAATGCTGATATTTTGGAAATTAATTTGCCAAAACTGATTGAAAAAAATACAAAAATCCATCTCGCCACCAATCCACATCATCTTCAAGAAAGAGGCGATAATATGCATTCCTATAAAGTCATTGCCAACATACCCTATTACATTACCTCACCAATTATTAGATTATTTTTGGAAACTAAATATCCGCCAAAAGAAATGCTTCTGATGGTACAAAAGGAAGTGGCGAAGCGGATTTGTGCAAAAGCCGGCAAACTAAGTATTCTAGCACTTTCTGTGCAATATTATGCTAGTGCCGAACTGCTTTTCACGGTTCCAGCAAAGGCTTTCTTCCCTATTCCGGAAGTTGATAGCGCCATTATTCGCATAACAAGAAGCAAGCAGCAAGAAATAGGAAGTAAAGAGGAGGCAAAAAAGTTTTTTAGCATTGTCAAGGCTGGGTTTTCAGCCAAAAGAAAAACGCTTGTCAATAATCTTTCTAGTAGTCTGAAGCTAGATAAATATGACGTGGAAGAAAAGTTGAAACAAATTGAAATTTCACCAAACCAAAGGGCGCAAGAATTGAATTTAGAAAATTGGAAAAAATTGACAGAATTATTATAATTTCAATCATAGAGGCACCTGCCTCGCCGATAAACAGACGCTTCGAGATGCTTTTACGTCTTTGCTAATTTTGTTGCAACAAAATTAACCTAAAAAAAAATAATCCTCACAGCGAGAAGGCCATAGAAAGTAACCACAGCCAAAATCCACCAAAAAACTTGCCTTGGATGGATTTTTTTATTTATCATAATCAAAAAAGAAGCGCTGCCAAAAATGATTGCCCACCAAAATAGTCGGGACTCATTGATAAAAAAAACACTCAAAACATATGAGATAAAAATTCCTGAAGCCACGATCAAGCGCCCCTTTTCCTCACCAAAAATCACCGGAATTGTGCGCACACCATCTCTTTTATCCCCCTTAATATCCTTAAAATCTTTAATTGGCAAGGATAGCATATAGGCAATAAGCAATAAAAATATTATGCGCCAAGAAAGTCCTGCAATACTTTGATCGGGAGAAAAAAGGATAAAGCCGGAAAAAAATACGGTGAGTAGTGTCAAAGCGCTAAGTAGAGAGGCGATTGGCGTAAATCTTTTCAGACGAAAAGGTTCGGCTGAATAAAACCAAGCCATGATTTGATAGACAATAAGTAAAATTCCAAATTTATATTGCACTAAAAGTCCGCCGATAATAGAAAGGAAAAACATAATCACTCCAAACTGCGCATATTGACTGAAAGTAAAAATACCTCTTTGCAAAGGACGCTCGGGATTCGAAAGCATATCCACATGATAATCAAAAATATCGTTAACAACAACTGAGGCCTCCCAAGCCAATAGGACACTAATTAAAAGAACCGCCACAGTAAGAAAAGAAAATAGATTTGGATTAAAATTCTCGGGATAGACTAGCAGACCCATTCCAAGACCTAAAAATAAGAGACCTCCATGGAAGATAACCTGTGGATAACGCAAATTGCGCACAACCGCCCAAAACATTTTAGATTTTGACTTCCAGAAAAAATAACTCAAAATAGCCAAACTAATAGGAAAGTAGATTAGATTTAAATTGTGAGCCAGCGCATAAGCAGGATCAGAAAGCCCAATGCCGAAAAGCTGAGCTTTAGCAAAAAATTGAACAATCTCAAATGGATAGATAGAGAAAATCGATTTTTTTTCTAAAAAACGAGCGAGATAGTAAAAAAGAGAAGGAAAAGCCGCCATAAAAAACA
This sequence comes from Candidatus Moraniibacteriota bacterium, assembly GCA_027351145.1. Classification (GTDB taxonomy): domain Bacteria; phylum Patescibacteriota; class Minisyncoccia; order Moranbacterales; family UBA2206; genus UBA9630. Next base: position 45,356 of record DAIEIZ010000076.1, read on the forward strand.
ACGCGGAATATGTCCCAATTGCGGTCAAAATAGTTCTGGAAAGCTTCTTAGTTTTTACTGCCATCAAAGAAGTCATCACTATAATCCCGGCTATAAATACTATTTTTGTACCAAAATAGAAAACCCCCGAGGGAAGATGTCCGAATATCGTGACATATTGCCAAAATAGATCAATTGGCGCACTAATTAAATAGAAACTCCAAAAAACCTCGCTACCCGTCCTAATAAGATCGAAAATTGGTGGGAAAATAATCGCCAGCGATGCCAATAGCATAAGATATGCTAAATCAAAAGGTTTTTTTCTAAGCATTATGCTCATGGCAAGCCAAATAAGGGAAAAAGTAAGAAAAAAGAAAAGCAGATTATGAATATCCATAATCAAATCAAACAAGGGCGAACTTGACTTTGCAATAAATTTGTCCACGTAGAGACGCAAGCTAATAATCCCGCAAAAATTCAAACACCAAAAAGCTGGCTCAATTTTTTTGCATAAAATATTATCAATAAATTTTGCAATTTTTTCCATAATCCCAATCCTTTTTACCAATATCTCAATTATACCCAAAGAACACAAAAAAACAAAGCCTCCGTATAAGAAAAACATCTCATTTATAATTAAAATTAAGGAATTGGAAAAATAAAAAAATCCGCTCTTTCGAAAGAATAACAATTAAAAATCTGCTTTCCAAAAAAGCGCGGAAGCTCTTCACAGATTGACAATGTTTGTGGTATAATTTTGCTATATGAAAATAAAAAATATTAACGCTTCTTTTCTTGTTCTCGCAATTCTGATTTTATCCAGTTTTGCTTTTTATGTTGGCGCAGAAAATAACTCCAATGGAACCAAAAGTATTTTTCTTGACAGTGACCAAGACGGTCTTTCTGATGAGGAAGAAAAAATTTACGGCACTGATCCGCACAACCCCGACACTGATGGTGATGGCTATTCCGACGGAGCAGAAGTGCGCAGTGGATATGACCCGCTAAAAAAAGCTCCGGGAGATAAACTTCCGGGCTTCAACGCTTCAGTTAGAGCAAATGCTTCCGATACAACAGATTCCACTGGTGTTGCCAGTGCAGTTCTTGGCGATACCTCCAAAAAAAACCTCACGAAAGATATTGCCCAAAAAATAAGCGATCTCGCACAAACATCAGCCACCAGCAACACACCCATTTCCCTGGATGATTTGCAAGCAACAATCACTCCAGCCCTGGACAATAGCACGATTTCTGAAGACGATCTTCCTCCATATGACCCGAAAGAAGTGAAGATTAAAAAACAAAATTATGCAAATCTTGGGACGGAAAAAGCCAAAGCTAAAAAAAAGGAGGATTGCATAGACTATCTCACAGCGATTGCCTTTATCTTCACTAGCAACTCGCCAGAACCAGTCACAAAACTTCCCGATGCTACTAATATGTTTTCAAAAATTACAACGGCGATCACAACGGCGATCACAACTCAAAGCAATTCCGGACTAAAAGATCTCATCGCTAGCCAACAGAAGGTTGTGGAACAACTAAGAGCAGTGGAGGTCCCTGAAGATTTGGTCGACATTCATGTCAAAGCAATGCGCTTTGCGCTTTACTCGGAAAATCTTGGAACACTGCTCCAAACAAAGGCGGATGACCCGATGACTAGCATTGCTAACCTTTCCAAATTGCAAGGTTTCCTTTCTGTTTTTAGCGACTTTTCCACGGAGGTAGAGAACAAACTTGCTGAATATGACTTAACCTATGATGAAGCTGTCCAAAATAAACTAAAAAGCTATGGAATTGATGCGCCAAAAGATTTGAGCGGACTAGAGTCACTGATCAACACAAACACAACAGCTACAGCTGACACAACAACACCATAATTAATAATATATTTTCACATAGAAATCCTGATTGAAAGCATAAACCTTAAAGCACCCCCCCTAGACCATATTAGCAAAAAGCCACCGAGAATTTACTTAAAATTAGCTTGTCCGCCGAAGCTTCGGCGCAAGAGGATTAAAAAATAATGCCAGAAAGCTCCAAAAAACAAAAAAACTATTTTTTAAAAAAAATTACTTTTTTTTTACTGACCTCAATGCTAGCGTTCCTTTCTCTTTTTATGCCGAGAGAAGTCTTTGCTTGGGATGCTGTTCCTGCGGCAATTTTTAAGCAAGCCACAGAAGAAATCTCCTATACAATCAAAGGCATGACAATGGGAGCTTTAAAACAAGCTGCTATCAAAATGCTTTCGCAACAAATGGATCGCTTCATTTCCGGAGTTTCAGGAAATGGTGCAAAATTTATCACTAACTGGGAAGACTACTTAATCAACAACCCCACTAGAAATGCTCAACGCTATGCCAATGATTACATCAGTCGCGCCCTTTCGGGCAGGGGCAGTGTTAGCTATAAAAAAGCCAGTAATTCCGTTCTTGGTGCAAGCACAGTTGCTGGAGAAGGATTTGGAAAAGAAGCAGTATTA
>DAIEIZ010000004.1 GCA_027351145.1 Candidatus Moraniibacteriota bacterium
ATTGCTTGAGAGCGTAGCTCTTCTGTCGATTGAGAAATGAGAGGGTGGGGATTGAATGATGTTATCTCAATAGGAATTTGATTGCCTTCAATTCGGGAAACTTCCAAAATATCATTCACTAATGTGCCTAAGCGGTCGACGGAGATAGTTATATTGTCTATATAATGCTTGCTTTCCATATCTTTGTTCCCTTGTTGCTTTTCATTCAGGAATTCCAGATAACCTTTGATGGCTGTAAGCGGTGATCGGAGTTCGTGGCTGGCCATGGAAATGAAAGTATCTTTCATTTTATCTACCTCTTTTAGCTTGGAAAGTGTTAGTGCATAACCGAAGAGACGTGTTTGGTTGGAAACAAATAGAATGACTATGAGAATGGTGATGATTAAAATGATGTAGGCTTGGTTTATGGTTGATGCGATTAATTTGTCCGTGTCGTTTAGGGAAAGTGAAATGGAAACTAGACCTAGTTTTGTTCCAGAAGAGTCAGTGAAAGTTTTTGTGACTTTCCAAAATCTACCGCTTTGATTTTGGTCCAAAAAAGCAACTCCCCCTGGCTCTTTCCATGCGAGAGTGTTTTGGACATCTTGCGGGTCTGCTTTTCCAATCAGATCTTTGTTTGTAGATGCTATCACATCATAGGCTTCGTTGGCGCTATTTGGCTTTAAAATAGTCAAATCTACGATTTTTTCATTCTCATTTGCGATATTTTCCACTGCGGTCTGAAGTGATTGGGGGTTCTCTATTTGCTGGCTAATGATATATTTGATTATATTTTCGCTAACAATTGCGTTGCTTTGAGTAATCTTATCAATGTTTTTGTCAAAACTGCTAGTGATCATGTAAGTGTTAATAAAAAAAGCAACTGGAATAATCACAACTAACATGAGAGAGAAGATGATACTTGGGTTTTCGCGGATAAAAGCGAGAGCTTTGGATAAAAGATTCTTCATTTTTTTATTTAATATATGGTAAATGATTTGGAAGTTTAAGCCAAGTCTATCTTTTGGCAAGGGTGGCTGTGGCAGTATGCCTCTTTGAATATCCATGCGCATATTCTGCGAGAACGGGAATGCTGGCGGCGAGAGGAAGGGCAAGAAAGGCTCCAACGATGCCATAGAGCTCTGCGCCAATGATCACAGCTAGAAAACTGAGAGCGGGATAGAGACTGAGCGTCTTTTTATATACCAATGGTGAGATGATAGCATTTTCTGTTTGCTGATAGGCCAAATGAAGCACTAAAACGAAAATGCCGCTGAGGGGTGAGATGGAAAAAGCGATAATGAGTGCTGGAATAGCGCCAAGAGTGGAGCCGACTAGCGGAAGAAGATCGGTGATTCCAGCAAAAACGGCAAGCGGTAGCGCATAAGGGATATTTAAGAGCGAAAAACTAATAAAAACAACCAACGTGCAGATCAGGGAAATGAACAAATTTCCACGAATGTATTGACCGTTTACATGAGCTAAATCCGAAAGAACGTTTTGGATTTTTTTCTGTTCATTTAAGGGGAATAATTTCAGAAAAAGTTTTAGGAGCCGTTTATAATCAAGAATAAAATAAAACATTAAGGCTAGTATCTCTATGGCAGAAAGAGTTATGGAAAAAGCGGTTTGTGCCGAAGTTAGGAGATCTGCGGTATGCGAGGAGAGATATTGGGCAAAGTCAAAATTTTTAAGCGATTCGGGAAAAAATTGGAATTGATTTATGATTGGTCGCAAGGTGTTAAGCAATCCTGGCAATTGCCAGAAAAGGTCTGGTAGTACAAAAATGCCAAATAAGACAAAGGGAATGAGAAATGTGATAAAAACAAGAAGGATTGATAGCAGGAGGGGTAATTTTTTGTTTACTGTCTTGACAATTGGATAGATTGCAACAGCAAGCATAATTGCGACAAGGATGATAATAAAAACTCCGATCATTTTCCATACCAAAAAAACCATGAGGCTCATCGCGACAATTCTTCCGAGCGCTTGCCAACTAAAAGGGTGTTCATATTTTGTCATAAAAAATAATCAAAGACGGACTTAATGCTGTAATTATAACACAAAAAAATCAAAGGGCGTAATCATCATCCGAGTTTAAAAATTATTAATTGCAAATATGAAGGCAAACATTGCCCCAACCGTTCTCAACTCGCTTTTTGCTTGGATATATCTCGAGATATTGACGCTTGAGTCTTTGTGGGTTCCGAGGTGAAAGCGTTTTTTCTCGCCGTCAGTTTCTGAGCATGTCACTAGCCTTTAAGTTATCGCCGGTGTTTTGAGAAAGGCTTGCTGATTTCAAATAACCACAAATCATTGCGACCAACTGAATATCCGGTGTGCATAACTGAGCTGCCACGCCATCATTTTAGTCTTGTCGTCAAATGATTATAAGAGTCCCGTAAAAACGCAGTATTGCTGCGTCTCTATTTGATTTCAGAAAAAAGCTTTGGGTCTGTTTGCCCGTCAATTTTAAAAAGACTGATGCCTTTGAGATTGAGATTTTTTGCCAGATCTATTTTTTGTTTTATGCTCTGTGTGTCAGAAAAAGTGACTAGATGTTTTCCATCCGGTGCGGTATAGATGAAAAATGGTTCTCCGCCATCAGTTCTTTCAAGTGTTGCTTTGCCTTGTTTTCGCTCTTCCAGTGCCTGCGGATAGGTAACACTTTTCACTTTTTCGTAATGATAACCAAGATCAGTTTTTGCAATACTAAACTCCCAGCCATAAGTTGGCACGCCCATTACTAGCTTATCTGGTTTGATGTATTGCATGGCATAGCGCATGGCTTTTTCCACCCAATGAATGTCTGCATTTGGAGCGTTAGGGATTTCATTCGCATCATCAAAAATTTTCTTTCCGCCACCCATTTGAAATACTTGGTCATAAGCCATAATCCGCACACTATTGCACAGGCGATTGAGCGCAGTGTAGTCATTCGCAAAACTCATTGCGCGCGTGCCAGTCCAATCAGCCGGGGGATAATCCTGGGTTCGTGCTTCCACGGTGCAACTGATTGTTTTGCCGGGGTCTAGTTTTTTTCGCAACGCTTCAAGAAAGGCTGTGAAGAGATCGCGATCAGCTACATCTTTCCCTTCATAGTCAATATCCACTCCCGGGAAATTATTTTGCGCGAGCATTGTGGAAATTGCACCAACATGCTTTTCTAGTTTTTGAGAATCGGAGAAAATTGCATGCATCGCTGGCGCATCCGCCCAAAGAATTGTTGGAATAACAGCAACATTTTTTTCTTGCGCTTCTTTTTCCAGCTCTAGCCACGGAGCAGCTTGAATGTTTGTCGTATCATGCAAGGTTCCATCAATATTTACACCATAGGCAAAGGGATTAATTTCGGAAAATAAGGCTAGATTTTTAGAAAGCGAATCTGCGCCGGACTTCTTTTGCCAATAGGGGAGCCAGCCGGAAATGAAAAAAGTTTTTTCATTTGGCGCAGCAACAGCAACCGGCGTTTCTTTTTTTGCATTTTCGGCGTCAGTTATGTTTTGCGTATCGTTAGGAGGTGTGACGCTTTTCTTTTGATGGATGGAATGGAAAATAAGACCTGTGCTGATAAGGATAAATGTGGCTACGAATAAAATCTTTTTAAGCATGGCGCTATTTGAAATCAATCTCATTGGAATTTAATGTGTAGAGAAGATTATAATTTTCAGTGCTTTCAATTTCTGCTTCCATGTCTGTTACTTTTCTCCCGTCAAGTTCCGAGAAATCCAAAGCTTTAAGACCATTTACGGTCATCATTTTCACCACATCTTTGGTTGAAATTTTGCTTGAATCAAGATTTACACCCTTTTGGATGAGCGCCGCGAATTTTCCCGCTTCCCAAATATCGAGTCGATTGGAACTGGCTGCGCCATCTGTGCCGAGACTTACGTTGATTCCGCTTTCTAGCATTTTGATGATTGGCGCGATTCCTGAGCCGAGCTTTAGGTTGCTCAAAGGACAGTGGGCGACGTTTGTTTTTCTTTTTGCCATAATCTCAATATCTTCATCAGTCACCCAAACGCAATGCGCTAGAATAGTTTTTTCACCGAGTAGTCCTAGTTTATCTAAATAGTCGATTGGGGTTAGTTTGTTTTTTTTCAAGCAGTCATCAAATTCGGTTTTTGTTTCTGCCACGTGAATGTGAATCGGCGCATTATATTTCCTTGCCAATTCTCCAGCTTTGATTAGGTTTTTTTCACAAACTGCATAGATTGAATGCGGAGCAACTGCGACTTTCACAAGGGGATCATGAGCATATTTGATTAAAAGTTTTTCTGTGATTTCAAAGGCTTCATCGGGGGTTTTAGCAGAAGGCGTGGGAAAATCCAAAATTCCTTCTCCGGAGATAATAGGCATTCCTAATTCTTTCGCCACTCGTGCTACTTCGTCTTCAAAAAAGTACATATCACAAAAAACCCTGACGCCATTTTTTTGCATCTCAAGGATTGCTTCTTTGGTTTTCGCGTAGACAAATTCAGCTGTCATGTTTTGTTTTTCCGCTGGCCAGATATATTCCTCAAGCCATTTTTGCAGTGGCATATCTTCAGCTATCCCGCGAAAAGCGACCATTGCGGCGTGCGTATGCGTGTTGATCAATGGCAGTTGGAATTTTTGTTGCATAGAAGAAAATTTAAAATTGTTTAAATCTAATTGAAGTTTAGCAAATTTTGGGAAAATAAAAAATAAGACTGCCGGAGGCCTTATTTTATTGCCAGAAAAAAAGAAAGCTTGAGTCTGGTAAGTTAACTAGATTATTGTCCTAGTTTCATTCTTTTTGTATTTTGCAAGGCCGATAATAATAGCGAAAATCAAGCCGCCAATTCCTATGGCAATAGAGAGGATTGAATTTTTTTGGCAACTTGCCTCAACGGGAGATTGGGCGCAATCAGTAACAGAAGCTTAGGCAGTTTTGACGAAAACTATTGGTTCGTTTTTGTCAGAAATTTTTCCATTGCTATCGGTCATTGCCACATAGGCTTGATGTTCGCCGTCCCCCTAGCTCTTTATCCAGAACATAGGATCAATTGCCGTTGCTATCCGTTTTGACGGTTAGGATAATCGGATCACTATGGATATAGACTTTTGTCAGAACCATCACTCCATTTTTTAAACTTATAGCCGGTATCGGGTTTGGCTTCAACTCTAGATATGTTTTTTTATAGCTAATAGTTTGAATTGTATTGCCATTGATACTTCCATTTGCGCCATGCTTGTATTTAAGCATGAATGTGTTTGGGGTGAAAGCGGTTGTAGCGGAAATATCCTGCGTTACATTGGAATCAATTCTGGAATTGGCAGTGGAACTATCGCTCCAGTTCAGGAAATTATAATTGGCATTGTAAGTTGCGCTGACTGCCGTTCCGGAGCCGCGTTTGTTTTATGGGGAATTATTAAAAAAGTCAACAAAAAAATCAGCAGAAGCAGTTTGCCTGATTTTTTCAAAAAGAGATCGTGGGAAAATATGAAACATGATTTGATTAATATTTGTGTTATGATAGCAATATAAGTAAATAGTTAATAAAAATTATGCCAAAAAACCAAAACCCCATTTCAGGGGTTTTGAGAGTTGTCAAGCCTATCTTGCCATTGTCCCTTAGTCATGTTGAATTATAACTTGTGAAACACTTTCAAACATTTTGTCATGACTACTGAAATTGCCACTCACCTTGATCTTTTCGCCATTTGCCAGGTCGCTAAAATGCCTTGTGCTGTCATCCGTATCGGTGATAGGATCATTTTTTCCCAAAGCGACTTTGAATGTTCCCATATGATCGCTCACAAACGTAAATGATCGGTTGGCCGGATTAAGATTTACTACGGTTCCTCTGAAAGTGCTATCGGCATAAGCTGGCATTCCCCAGAGCGAGAGGGTGCCTGCGGTAAGAGCGGTGCAGGCAACAATTGTTGTTAGTTTTGTCATATATTTGTCCTAGGTTTATTAAAATATCAAAACATTCCGCCAAATAATCGACCCTTATTTGGTTAGCTTGGTTATTGAATTTTTAGGTGCTTTTTATCTACATTATTAGTACGATATTAGGTTGCTTTTTGGTGCAAAATGGGGGACTCTCAGGTTTTTAAGAAAGGTTGAAATAGTCTGCAATAGAGTTGTAAGGGTTTGTCTGAAATGTTGTAATTTCCTCCATATTAATCTTGGCTATGGAAAGGTTTATTTTTGATAAACACATAGGTCTTGCGTGCAAGAATTAGCTCTCCCTTTTTCCTTGCAAAAGCATCTCCACTGCATGTTGCATTGATCCGGCGTGGACAATTTCACCGGAGTTCACAAAAAAGATCTCATCAGCATTTTCAATTGTATTGAGTCGATGGGCAATTATGACTTTGGTTGTTGCTTTTGGTAATTTCGCGATAATTTCTTCCAAGAGTTGTTCGGTGATGGTGTCAATGTTTGCCGTGGCTTCGTCTAAAATCAAAATGTCCGGACTGCGCAGAACCGCCCGAATAAAAGCGATTAGTTGTTTTTGTCCAAGGCTGATCGCATCGGCGCCGGAAGTAATTTTCGTCTCAAGACCTTCTGAAAAGCGAGAAAGCAGCTCTGCTAATTGCGCTTTTTTCAAAAGTTGGGCGAGTTCGATATTGGAACAATCGGCATATTCTTTATTGCCATAGAGAATATTTTCACGTACTGTGCCAGTAAAAAGAAATGGTTCTTGTAAAATGAAGCCGATTTTTTTTGTGCGCTCGGCAGAGGAGTAGCAGCGAATATTTTTTCCATCGAGATAAATCGCGCCGCTGGTCGCGTCATAGAGTCGCGCCATGAGCGATGCAGTGGTTGTCTTTCCGCCACCAGTCGGACCGACCAGTGCATAGGTTTTTCCTTTTTCAAGGGAAAAATTGATGTTTTTTAAAATGTCCTTGCCTTCTTCATATTGAAAGAAAACCTGTCTAAACTCCAGCATGGCTTTTGAGTGAGAGATTCTGGCGTTTTTTTCCGGTGGTGTCATTTTTAGATTTGATTCGAGTGCGAGCACTTCTGAGATGCGATCCAACCCGGCCAGTGCCAGTTGAAGCGAAGGCCAAACGGAGGCGAGTTGGCGTAGTGGCGTGTAGAAATTATTTACATAGAGCAAAAATCCAATAAGAAGTCCAACTGTCAATTGTCCGATAGAAATAAAATAGATTCCGAAAGCAAGGACAAGCAGTTGTGCAAGGGAAGAGGAAAGCGTGTAGAGCGGATTGAAGATATTACTGGCTACGCCGGCTGAAATTGAAGCGGTATAGTTTGCCTCATTGGCTTCTCTGAATTTATTTCTAAAATAATCCAGCC
>DAIEIZ010000030.1 GCA_027351145.1 Candidatus Moraniibacteriota bacterium
AAGAAATCAGTTGGCAATGCGTCTGTTCCGCTTCCGGCCAATGTGAGGCTGGCGCTGGTCATAAGTTCCTTCCAGTTATACCCTTCTTGCGTCAAATTCTCCCATTCAGAGATGGCGTCATCGACGTGATCCAATCGCACCAAAATATCCTCCGTTCCGGTAGTTGGATAGTCGGTATCCTTGGCAAACTTACGATGCGCTTTTTGTAATATTTCTGCGATTAACATAAAATTATTTTTAATATTTATCTTCGTCTCGTGCGATGCACCACCGGCAAAGGACGTCTAATGAGCCCCATCGGCCGTCTCGTGATTCGCGCCTTTCTTGGAGTAATCCCACCAATCAGCGCATTGATTTTCATAAACTCCGGATCAACCAAAGGATAGCGATATTTTTCCTCAAGTTTTGCCGCCTTTCTTCCTTTTTTAAATCCACCATATTCTGCATATTTGGCGGCTTTATCGAGCAAGTTCTCTTTTTCTAGTGTTAATCTATCAATTTCATCTTGATCGATGGCCGAATCGAGAGTGCCCAGGTATTTATTTATGGCTTCAATTTTTTTATCTGCTGCAACCGCCCATGCGTTGATGTCATCTCTGGCTTGAGCTCTATCCATTTCCAGATTAGAACTGGAGCTGTCCAATTCTTTATTCCTTTGATCAATAGATTTGGTTTTAACTTCACCATCTTTTTTGTACCAAAACTCGCCGTTATATTCTCGTGTCTTATCATCAGAATTCAAGAAGTCTTCTTTCTGTCGTTGTGTTTCATATCTTTGCTTGATTTTGTCTCCTGTTATTGATCCGGTTGATGGCATCAATGGAAGCTTTTCCGTTTGAGCATTCGCCGCGCTTACAGGCGATCCTAAAATAGAAGAAAAATAACCTTCATTTGGTTTTTTACTAAAATTAAATCCGTCATTTTTCATAATTCCGCCAAACTGGTCTTGGGCGTTATCTTTTTTTAAGTCAGTGTACATTTTAGCCGCAGCAGTGATCTGCGGGTACATTTCAATATCTGCTTGATTTTGTTTATAAAACTCATCCGCTTGCGCCGGATCAGTTTTAGACAACCTCACATATTTTTCATAAATAGGAACAATCCTGTTTTTTGCTTCCCAATATTTTCCAGCTGATAATTTATCTTCGGTGTTAAAACGAATCGGGGCCTCTGATGCTTGAACCGCCACCTGATCCAATGACTTACCTCCGGCAACATCAATTCCAGCCTTAATCCAAGGATGACCGCTGTATGACTTTGCCAAATAAATTCCCCTATCTGCCCATTGCTTGCTTGGATCATCTTTTTCATTGGCAATATCACGATTGAAATAATCTTTGTTCATAACCACATCAGCGATTGGCTTTGTGAGCAATGAACCGGAACCCTGCCAAGCCCTTCCAACTGCTCCACCTAAATCACCGCTAGCTAATCGCTCAGTAACATCAATGCCCAAGCGCGGCATAGTCGCTACGGATGGCATAAAAGGTATGGAGATATAATTGCCGTCACCAGTGCTAATATAGGCTTCGAATTTTTTGCCCTCTGGATTATCCCACATATGATGTCCGGTATTTTTATAGTTCACTAAGTCATAAAGTCCATAAACTGCCATACCACCTGCCAAAAATTGTGCTGCGGATTGATTTCCAGGCTTTAAAGGATTTCTCGCAACTGTTTTAAATGCATTGCCAAATACACGAAACATATTAGCTCGGTGAGTGGGCGCGAAAAATGCGGTCTCTAAAACATCCTTTTTCCATTGAGGAGTTGCTGATTGTTTAGCTGCGCTTCCTAATCCCATACCCTCCCTTAACTCCTTTGCAGCAATTTTAACCGCATCCTTTGACGAATATCCTTTTTCCAATAATCTCGATTCAATTGAATTAAAAAATTTAATCTGATTCATTGGTAAATATCTTCCAAAGGTTGGCTCATTCATTATGGCGTTCCAGTGACCACTAAAACCGCTTCCTTTTTCTCCAAACAAATTCCCCCAAAATCCCTTATCAACAAAACCTCCTTTATCCAACATCGTAGAAAGAGAAATATCCTGGCTTTTAATTTTTTTAATCTGATCCAAATTATCGATAAAAAACTGTCTGCTTGCTCTTGGATTATTTGCCACAATAAAAGATTCAATAGCATTTTTTGCCCTTGTAGGAGAAAGTGTTCCAATTTCTTTAAGTGTCATTCCTATTCCGTAAGAATTCACAGTTGAAGATGGAATTCCACCAGACATCAAAGCTTCTTTTAACCACCTTGAGGCTCCTGCAGCCTTTTCTAAAATTTTCCCAAATGTTTCCGTGTAATATTCCTGACTCTGATCGCGAAAAGCATTATTGATTTTATCTGCCAATTTAGGTTCAGCTGACAATCCCTCCATACCTGAAGCATCAAGTGGTTTCATTCCCTCCTGAATACCATCCACAATTTCACCTGCATTTTTCAATACATCAATATTTCTAACAACTGATTTTGCTTTTTCCAGTTGCTTAGCATAGTGAGCCACAATCTGAGCCGGTTGGTCATATTTCATGTGCAATCCTATTTTTTCACCTGCTTCATAAGTCTTTAGAGTTCTTGCATTAGATGGTCTAAAAAATGGGGTGGTCGTAGCATTTGGACTTGCCAAATCATCAGCGGTAATAATCCCTCTCTCTAATCCAATTTTTATTTTCTTAGCGACTTCTCTCGGAGATTCTGCCCAAATGTGGGTAACATAATCCCTCCAATTCCCAACATCCAATCCAGCATTCTGCGCCTCATCAAAAAATGACGCAAACTCATTTTTCAAATTTTCAACATGCGGTCTTAGCTCTTCTGGGGCTTGGCTAGGATTTTCAATAAAATGAATAATCTGACTTCCTTTATCATTTGGAATATCAGAATATTTTTTAAGATATTCCAGACCGCGAGCTATTCCAGCCTCTTCCGATTGTTTATAATCAGCAACGAAATTTTTAAATCTGTCAATCTCTGCTTTTTTGGCTGGATAATCCGGTTGATGTTTCATTCTCCAATTTTCAATGATTCCTTGTCCCTCTTTGAATCCAATTTTTTCTAAATCTTTTTTATTTCTTATAGCCCCAATGGATCGCAACCATTTCGGCTGATTCATAATATTAGGCTCTCCGGCTTCCAGTCTTTGATTTTTTCCTTGAGGTGTTTTTTCCAATAAATCACCAGCTGTCTCCGCCAGCTTTTTTATTTCTGGACTTCCATTAACATATTCCTCGATACTTGGTAATGGTTTTTTTGTTTTTTCCGCAACTGGAGCAATATAAGTTTCATAAACATCTGTTATTGTTTTTGTAGGCTTAACATAAGGTCTATTATTTAAATTTTTTTCCAAAACTTCTCCAACTTTAACTTCTGTTGGATTCATAGCTTTTTCAAATGCCAGTTCAGCTTCTTTAACAGCATTATCCAATGATCTATCGCTCATAAATCCATTCATATTGCTACGGGCATTATATGCCGCTTTTCCTACATCATGTCCATTCAATAAAGCATTAAATGCTTCGTATCTGACACTTCCTGTCGGAAATGGATTCTTAATATCAGTCGGTTTTGATTTTTTTCCAAATTCTTCATTAAATGGAACGTTTCCCTTAAAAGGTATACCTTCTTTTTTTCCATTCACAAATTCCTCGATACTCGGCAAAGTTTGCTTTTTCTCCAAATTTATGCTAGTATTTTTATTAAGAACATCTAGTTGTGGTGTCGTTTCCTCAATCTGAGGCAGACGTCGAGAATCTAGGACTGGCGTGCCAGTAGCAAGATTCGCACCACCACTGGGTGTTTTTGTTTTATACATCGTCGTCATCGACAAAGTATTATTTCCTGTTCTTACTTCTTCGATATAGTAGGTTGTTCCGTTGTATCTCTTGGAATATTTCAAGGCGTTTAGGCCTTGTTTTGTTTTATCTCCAAAAGCTACGCTACTAGGATTTTCTATGATGTCCGGAATAAGTCGAAAATCCTCTTTTGTGAGAGGCATAGCATCTTTTGAATGTTTATTAAAAGAATGTTGCAAAGCATAATTATCCACCTCGTGATTAAATTGTGAAACATCAATACCCGTTTTTTCTTTGATGATGGTAGTTGCGCGCGGGTTAGCTTTTCCAACGCTGATCGCTTTTCGCTCATATGGTGTAAATTCTGAATTGGAAAGATTGAAAATATCCTCACTAATATTGCTGGTTGTTTTTGCTGGCGCCACCACCTTCTGCGGAGCCACAAAACCAGGTTCTGCCGTGTCCGAGAACACCTTTTGATTCTCTATCTGCTTATTCACCAAAGCCTTAGCACGCGCTTGTTTTTGAGCGATGAGCGCATCCAAATTCGGCTTCTCACCTGGCACAGCCTCAATGTTCATTCCCGGTCTTGGCATTGCATCACCAATTTGCCTGAAAACATTTGGAAGTTGCGGATCATTCGGATTGAATTTTTGGGCTGGAAGCACGATATGATTGCGATCACCATCCGCCGGAATATTATTCGGTTTTCGCACAGCTGATGGTAATTCCTGTCTTTGAGGTCGACCCTGAACCATTACTCCGCTATTATCTTCGTGTGTCTGCCAAATTCTTTTAGGGATTAAATCTTCTTGACCAAAGTTTTTACCCATTTTTACTCTGACATCGTGGGATAATGCCTTAGCTCCTGCTCCCAATGCCGGCATAGCACCACCCATCACCGCCCCGGCAATTCTTCCTCCGGCATACCCTTGAGCCACATTCATCGCCGATTGCGGCACTGATTCGTGATTTTTCAATGAATCAGCCAAAGAATAACCGGCGCCAAATCTTCCCATAATCTTTGAGGTGTCCTTTGCTCCTTGCCAAATAGCGCTTTTTAAGCTTGGTGCCATTCTTTCCCCGACTGTTTTTGTTCCGGCTTTCAAAAGTTTTTCTCCCTCTCCTCCCCCAATCGCCAGCCCACCCAAATCAAGCGCGGCGTTAAGTCCTTTTCCTGCCAGCGCACCAAAATCTGCTTTCTTGTTGCCATAATATTGATCAGATGCCTCATTGGCATAATCTTGCACATTGTGAAAAGTATTCATCGCTCCTTGCGCCATTTCCGCCGGTAACTTGACTACTGGATTTTTCCACGAAACTTTATCCGCAAAATCATATTTATGATTAGGTACATCAATCAATGCTTTGCCAAGATTTGATGGTTTGAAGGTATTTTTCACAATCCCCCCAACAGTCGCATCATTGCCAAAATAGCTTTTCACTTTCGGTGCAACATAGGAATAGGGTGTTGGATTTGCTTTGAAAAAATCAGTTGCCGGCTTCACATAACTATCTTCAAAACTCTGCACCTTAGGAGCGACATATCTCTCAACATTCTGAGTAGTGTCACCCAGATAATTTTTGGCGCTATTATACGCATTGCCAATACCGGAAGAAACCGATTTTTGGATCGGTTGCTCCCAGTCTTGCAGTTTCTTTTTAGCTTTGTTGTAGAAATCAGTGAGAAAATTTGACATATTTGACCCTGTTTAATTTTTAGGCACTAATCGGAGTACCATTCTCATCCACTTCATTGCCCGCTGCGTCCTCATAGGCAACTGGATTGCCAAGAGCGTCGCGACTCTTAACTTTGATTTTCTTTCCTGTGTTATTTGGATCAAACCAGTCCTCTGCATTGTTTGGATCATTCAGATCAATGTTTTCTGAAAAGTCTGGGGTGTCCAGTTCAGCAGGAGTATCAATTCCAACTGATGCAGACTCTAACTCATCAGCTAATCCGCCGTATTCTGTATATTTAGCCGCTAGGTTGTCTCGGAACGCCTTAGCTTGAGCTTGGATGTTTCCAATGCTATTAAGCAGATTGCTCAAATTCTTGTCGCTTTCCGCTTTGAGATCAGATTCTTTCCATCCTGATTTTTTGTTGTTGAGTCTATCCAGCGCTTTCTTCTGGGCATTATATTCATCTTCTGCCTGCTTCCTTGCAGTTTTTTCCCACTCATAAGCCTGTTCACGCTTAGTCTTATATTCCTCAACCGCATTTTGCGCCGCTTGATTTTGTTTGCTGGTTTCGTCACCATAACTGGTCAAAACCCCCGCCCTAGATTTTCCTGCGCTTTCACCGATAGCGCGAGCAGCCATTCTTGAGGCTGATCCGCCACTAGCTCCTTTGACGCCCAGCATCACATTTGTGTTGTCAATACTTTTTCTTGTTTGACCGGCCAAAGTGTCCAGATCCTTCTTTTGATTTTGTTCAATTAGGGTTTTATTTCCCGCAATCGCCGCATCCTGTTTTGCCTTGTATGTGTCCAAAGATTTTAGGTATTGGTCGCGCACCTTTCCCAGGTTGGAAATATAGTTTTTAGAACTGCCAAGGGAATTTTTAGCAGTACTGATCACGTCACCGACATCATCCCAACCGCGCCCAATTGAATCGAGAACTTTTTGGTTGGAACTTGATCCAGAACCTCCTCCGGTGGATTTATTAGTTGTTATAGCTGATGGAGCATTGCCTAATTCTTTGTTATATTGTTTACTTAATTCAAGAAAGCTGGGAGAAGATTTTGGCTCATCCTGTTTCCAAGTTGACATCGGGCTATTGCTAACATTTTTGTAAAATAAATTAGCGTGACCAGTTGTGGCATCCCTACCAGTAACTAATTTATTTAGAGCTTCTGATATTCCTAGATCTAACATATTTTTGGTGTCATTCAGCTTGGCTTAATGGGCAAGACAGTTGACATTATTGATTGATTAATGTATACTTATTTGTTATATTGATTGCATAATGTTATGGCTAAATTGATTAAAAAATTATTCATCTTTGGGACTGGATTAGTTATTTTTCTTTTTTTATTAGTAATGGTTACTAATTATTTTTGGCCCGAATTCTATACTCCAAAACCGATAACGACTATTTATTCTTCCGGTAAATCAATGGAGCCAACTTTGCCAGAAAATGGAATGCTAATGGTGGATTGTTCCTTGGTTCCTAAGGTTGGTGATATTATCGCTTTCACTTGCCATACGGAAGGATGCATCAACGGAGAAGCAGACTATGAGCCACACCAGAGAATAAAACGCTTAACAGAAATTAACGATAAAGGTTGCTATTATTTTCTCGGAGACAATCCAGATCACAGTTGGGACTCTCGTAATTACGGATATTTATGCCCTCCTAACGACCTAAAAATTCTTGGTGTCGTAATTCAATAACTTTTAAAAATGAACTTTATGCAAAAAATGATATTGTTTTTCTCTGCCAGGAGAGCGACTTTTTTCGCACTCATCTGGCTTATTTCAATGCCGGTTTTTATCCTGGTAGTAGTTGCTAATACAAAAATTGGATATTCTGAAATTCTTGAACCAATACTAGTTATAATATTTTCAATTGGAGTGCTCTCTTTTATTTTTTTCTGCTCTCACCTTTTCTTTGAATATTCCGGTTTTAGAAAGTTAGTCTATGCTATGACTGTTTTTTCTATCATTGCCGGAATTGGTCTTTTCGAAATTTACCAACAAACAGAACGTGAAGCACAATCAGCTCAAAAAAAGAACTCTACAGAAATTCAACCAAAACTCGAAGTCGCCGGAGAATCCGCCCAAACCATCACAACACCGGAACCAATCAAACCAGTAGTGCAAAAACCAGCAGTCAAAACTCAACCGAAACCAGAAGAAACAGAAACCTCTAAAGACACAACCGATTGGGCAAAATTTTATGCTGATCAGCAAGCAGAAAGAGACAGGATAGAAAAAGAGGCGAAAGAAAAACGGGATTTAGCATCAGCAAGAAATAAGATAATAAAACAATATAAATCTTCTCATCCTGACGAAATTTGCTCTTTTGATGATTACGGAGTTGCGTACTCTTGCTGGAAACCAACTAAAATACCAGAGGTAAAACGGGAAACATATAAACTTGCTCCGATTAAAATAGGACCATTCATTCCTATCCACTAATTTTTAAACGAACTAAAAATGAAAACCCAGAAACTACTCAAATTCTTCGGATAATTTCTCGAATTTCATAAAATGTGCTAAATTATAGGTGCTTGACTTTTACCCTTTTTTCTGCTAGTATCAATTACTAACTTTTAACCAAAATTTCTATGCCTTTCACAAAGAAAGCCAAAGACTATATCGTAAAAGCGCTAAACGGAAAAGCTTTTGTTCCGTCTGGACTGGTTGAAATCAACCGGTATTTTCGCTTTTATGATCCGATTGAGTTCGAATTCAAACAGGAAGGCGGAAGAATTGTTGCCATCAGTCAAAACTTTCAATATGGGTCGATCATCACTTCCGGTAGAAATAAGCAAGAACTGGACAAAAACATCGAGGATGCTATTCTCACTTCTTTTGAGATTCCCTCTTCCTATTCCAAAGAAGCTAATCTAATCAACTTGCGAGAGAATAAGCATAAGTCCTATGCCGTCGCGTAGTCAGATTCCGGGAAATCTGAA
>DAIEIZ010000034.1 GCA_027351145.1 Candidatus Moraniibacteriota bacterium
TGCTTTTTCTGTTTTTGCCGATGATGGGAAGAAATATGCTCAACATATGATTAGAAAAATAGATAATGATACCGGAGAATTGTATGCGGATAATGTAATTGGAGAACAAGTTATTTCTTCCGAAGTGGCGAGGAAAATCAATTCAATTTTATCGGACAATGATGCCAGGGCGGCGACTTTTGGCATGAATAATCCATTGGCTATTTCGGGAAAAGTTGTAGCGGCAAAAACAGGAACGACACAGGATTTTCGCGATGCATGGACAGTGGGCTATACGCCAAAAATTTCAGTTGCTGTTTGGGCGGGAAATAATAATTCACAACCAATGACCGGAGAGGCGGACGGAATTTTTGTGGCTGCTCCGATTTGGCGCAGCTTTATGGATGCTATTCCTGCTGATTATTTCAGCGAAATTTTTATTCCATATCAAAATCAAACCGGTGTAAGCCAGGACAATTCAATTCTTCTAAGTCCGGAAGACTTAAGCAATCAGCAGATGACAGCCGAAGAAGCGGCAAGAAACGTTCTTGGAAAAGAACGAAAGAATAAAAGAAAGCATTGATTGCAAATTTTTTTTAAAAAATAGCTCCTGCGTGGAGTTTTTTTTGTCTAAAAATTGTTTATCATAGCCAAAAAAATAAAACCAGGCTTGACCAAACAGAGAACTTATGCTAGTATGCGCAGTTGATCGAAAAAGCTTTTTTTAAGATCAGCATTTAACAATTAAGAGTTTATCTATGCGCATTAGAACGAAGTTGGCATTTGCTTGCGGATCGTTTATCGCTTTTTGTCTATTGGCGACAACGGAAAACGCAAGGGCTGATGATTCTAATCAAACAAAAATAAACTATTCAAGCATTGCGGAAAATATTCTAACTTCCGGAAATATTCAAGCATTATCTTGCAATGAAAAAGAAAATGTCGATCAGCCTATTTGTGAAAGGGTGATTGTTGATCAAAAAGAAGAAAAAAATAAGATTAAAAATAAAAAGTTTCCTGATGGAAAATTTCAAGTCAATGCTTCCGCCTACACCGCTTCTGCTGATGAATGTGGAAAAAGTGATGGAATAACGGCTTCAGGAGCAGTGGTCCACGAAAACGAAACAATTGCTTGCCCGATGAATTTTCCTTTTGGAACTAGAATAAATATTGATGGTTATGGCATTTATATTTGTCAGGATCGCGGTGGGGCGATTGAAGGAAATAGAATTGATATTTATATGAAAACAAAAGCGCAGGCGTTTGCTTTCGGTAGACGAAAACTTATAGCGGAAATAATTAACGAATAAAGGTATAAAAAAATAAAGAAGTAAAAAGCGTCTCGGCATTTCTGCCGAGACGCTTTATGTGTACCGCGGGCGAGAATCGAACTCGCATGACCTTGCGATCGAGGGATTTTAAGTCCCTTGTGTCTACCAATTCCACCACCGCGGCTGATTTTTTTGAGGTCCGGAACAGAATTGAACTGTTGTAAAGGGTTTTGCAGACCCTTGCCTAACCACTCGGCCACCGGACCAAAAAAATAGTAGAACTATTCTTAGATTATCAAAAATATTTTAATTGGTCAATTTTATAAAAAAAGCGGAGGCCAGACGGGCTTATTTTAAAGGTTTTTAAGTAATGCCCTTGATTTTTTCTTTATTTTGTGCTAATATACTCGGTTAGTGTGAAAATGTTCGCACTGACACTGATGCACTTTGACAATTTTAATTAAAAAAAGGAGAGGAGTTATTATGGTGGCAAAAAAAGTGAAGGATTTTGCGGAAGGGATGACGGATGTTTTGGGAGCGATAGCATCAATCCCAATTCTTGGGAAAATTTTTAACGTGATGACGGATCACGCCGGAACTCACCTTGAGAAAAAGGCGGGGGAGCTCTTCGGATTAAGTTCTGAAGCGGCTGATCAGACAACCGACGACGAAAGCCTGTTTGAAAAAGCGATCGTCGACGGAACACTAAGCCCTGCCGAAAGAAAATCAATCATGACCTATCTTGGTTGGCTAAGGGTTAACAACCCAAAATTGGCAAAAGAGTGGGTCAGATGGGTTTATAATACGCTCGTTAAGTTTGAGCGTAAGGTAAAAAAAACATCTGGAACAAAGGATAATAAAGAGGAAAGGACGTCCACAGACTATACGGACGGAATTCTGGTCGTGGAGAATTTATTCCATGACATTATCATTGCTCCGAATGAAACCGTCAAGGAGTCGGTTCTTCTGCAACGCAATATTTGTGTTAAAGAAAAAAAACTGGCTCCGGCAGTTGGATTTGCTAAAGAAAAAGTTAGAAAGGTGGCTGATGTTGAAAAAGCCAACCGCAAAGATTTTAACGAAACCGCCTCTAGCTGGGCAGAGCGCGCCAAAGCATGGCGAGAAAACAGATAAGGAGAAATAGAAATGATACAGATTCCCATTTGGATGTTGGCAGCAATTGGAGTTATTGGCATTATTTTTATAACTCCTTATCGGGTAGGATTAACCAGTATTTTTTCCGCAATATGGAGTATTATTTGCGGAACGCTGGAAAGAATTTGGGAATTTATCTGCGGAGCCACACCAGTGGCTGGTGCAGTTGCCGTTCCAGCTCTTGGCTGGATTGGAGGAATACTCCTAATTCTGGCCTTAGTTGTAATTGTATTTGTCGGCGGTCTTTACTTTATGGCCGGTATAACAATTCTAACAATCGGAGGAATTTTGGGGCATTGGCAAGCGGCATTTTGGGCATTGCTCGCCCTTCTTGTTTGGGGATCTCTTTCAGCGCTTCCCCAAATTGCCATGCTTAAACCATTGCGCTGGATTAGTTGTTGGATTGCCAGA
>DAIEIZ010000053.1 GCA_027351145.1 Candidatus Moraniibacteriota bacterium
CGAGCGGAAATAAGTTGCATTTCTGTTAAAATTTTTTGCGAGTCTTTTTCTTTTTCCGCCATTTTTTCAAAATAGAAATCAAATAATTTTTCCAAAACACGAATATCGCCCAATGCATTATGCGCCTGAGCATTGGAAACATTCAAATCAAAATAATAACGCAAATATTGCATTGCGTATCGAGGAATGTCTCCATCCACATCGAGATATTGAGCTAATTTAAATGTATCAATCATTTTTGAAATTTCTATATTCTCACGCCTAAGCATTTCCGCATCAAATGGAGCGTTATGCGCTACGAGAACATTCCCCTCGGCAAAGATTTCCACTAAAGCTCTATGCATCACAGAATTCACAAAAGGCTCTTTTTCCGCAACCATCCTATTGGTGATGTGTGAAACGGCCATCGCATCAATTTCAATCGGAATTGGAGGCTTAAAAAGTGCGTCAAATTCTTGATTACGAAATTTATAGGCCACTTGACACAAGCGGCTATCCGGTCCCGTTCCGGTTGTTTCCGTATCTAAAAAAATTAAATTCAATTTATGCATAATTAAATTTTTTTAATAAAAATAAAATGCCCCATACCATCAATCAAAACTTCTTTTTTGAGATCTGCTTCTACTAATTCACCGGCGGAGATGCTATTTGCTAAAGTTTCCTTGGCGATAAGCTCGCCAAATTTTGCAAAAACTTCTTCCGCTCCAACATAACCAACGCGGATATGATTATCCACCTCATAACCGGCCTCTTTTCGCATCTCTTGAATCGCTCTCACCAGCTCGCGCGCCGTGCCTTCGAGTCGCAACTCTGGGGTGATTTTCGTGTCGAGTAAAATATTTTTTTCTTGCGCCTCATCCGCTAAAATATTTTTTACATTTAATTCTTCTTGCATAACTTCCAAAAGTTCCGCATTTTCAATTTTATGTTTAATTGTGACTCCGGACAATGGCTGGCGCACTTTAATTTTTGAAAGCGCACGCTGTTGCAAACCTTCACTGATAATATCGCGGACTTTTCTCATTTCAACATTTAATTTTTCATCAATCAATTTTTCGTTACTCATTGGAAATTCGACCAGATGCACAGATTCTTCGTCAGTTAAATTTTTATACATTTCCTCCGCAATAAACGGCGTAAATGGCGCCATTGTTTTGGTTAGCCACACCAAAACATAGTGCAATGTTTCATAAGCATTATTTTTATCATCATCATTTTCACTTTTCCAAAAGCGCTTGCGACTTCTTCTGATATACCAATTGGAAAGATTATCGACAAAAAGCTCAAACGGTCTTGTCGCTTTCACAAGATCATAGCTCTGCATATTAGCATCCACCTCCCCAATTAGTTTATGCAACTCTGAAATAATCCAACGATCTAGTAAATTTTTCGAATCAGACACCGCGCCTAATTTATTTTTAGGCTCCCACTGATCCACTCCGGCGTAAAGCGTAAAAAAGGCATAGCTGTTCCAAAACGTTGCCAAAACTTTTCTTTGAATATCACCAATCGCTTTTTCTGAAAAACTGATATTTTGCGCATTCAAAAGCGGAGATGACAAAAGATACAAACGCAATGCATCCGCGCTATATTTTTCCAAAACCAAATTGGGATCGGGATAATTACCAAGCGATTTTGACATTTTTTTACCATCCGATCCGGCAATTGTTCCGGTTGTTACTACATTTTTAAAGCTTATTTTGCCAAAAACACCCACTGCGATAACATGAAGAACATAAAACCAAGCTCTTGTTTGCGCAATATATTCTGAAATGAAATCAGTCGGAAAACTTTTTTCAAATAACTCTTTATTTTCAAACGGATAATGAAACTGAGCAAATGGCATCGATCCTGATTCAATCCAAGAATCAAACACTTGCGAAACTCGCCTCATTTCACCATCGCACTTTTCACACTTAAATGTAATGTTATCCACGCCCGGCCTGTGATAATCAGACAATTCTATTTTGGACAACTCTTTGAGCTCTTCATATGATCCGACAACTTTTATTTCTTGGCATTTCTCGTTTTCACATTTCCAAACCGGAATCGCCGTACCAAAATAACGGTCGCGCGAAATATTCCAATCCGGCGCGCTTTCAATTCCTTTTTGAAATCGGCCATACTTCAAAAATTCCGGATACCAATTGATTTTTTCATTTTCCAAAAGCAACTTCTGACGAATTTTGGAAATATTCACATACCAAGCCGGCTGAGCCTTATAGATTAGTTTTGTATGGCAACGATGGCAATGCGGATAACTGTGCGTAATTTGCTCGCGCCTAAAGAGAAAATTATTTTCTTTCAACCATTTTACGATTTCCACATTTGCGTCCCAAACTTTTTGACCCTGCCACTCTCCTTCCATAAATTGCCCTTCCTCATCAACATTCATAATAATTGGCAGATCATTAGTCTTTCTCACATTAAAGTCATCTTCGCCAAAAGCTGGCGCAAGATGAACTATTCCCGATCCATCCTCCGTTGTTACGAAATCCCCAATAATTACTCGATAACCGCGTTCAATTTCGTGTGGGAAAATTGGCTCGTATTCCATACCAACCAAATCTTTGCCTTTATATTCTTCAACCGTTTCAATCTCACCCTCTTTAAAAACATTAGCCACTCGCTCTTTCGCTAAAATATAATTTCCATCATCAGTCTTAACTTTCACATAATCAATATCCTTCCCAACCGCTAGCGCAACATTCGCCAAAAGCGTCCAAGGCGTCGTTGTCCACACCAAAAAATATGCATTTTCTTCACCTTTCACTTTCATTTTCACATAGACCGAAGGGTCACTATCCATCTCATAGGAATTGTCCATCGCGATTTCAAAATTTGAAAGCGGAGTGGAACAGCGCGGACAATAGAGTGACACACGCACATCTTCATAGACAAGTCCTTTTTTATAAAGTTCGGAGAACGCCCACCAGACCGACTCCATATAACCTTTATCCATTGTTTTGTAGGCGCCTTTAAATTCCACCCAGCGACCAACGCGATCAACCACCTCTTCCCATTCTGAGGCAATTTGAGAAGTTTCACGAAGACAGGCTTCGTTGAATTTATCCACTCCAATCTTTTCAATATCCTTTTTGCTTTTGAGTCCAAGCTTTTTTTCCACCATATTTTCCGCCGGTAATCCATGACAATCCCAACCCCAACGACGCTCAACACGATAGCCCTTCATTGTCCAATATCTTGGCACAGCATCTTTTACGATTGAAGATAAAAGCGTACCATAATGCGGCACACCAGTGATAAATGGTGGTCCGTCATAAAAACTATAATATTTATCTTTACTTCTCTGCTCCACCGACTTTTTAAAAGTTCCGTCTTTTTTCCAAAATCGAATCACCTCTTTTTCCATCTCACTATATTTTTTTCTC